>CAZHOC010000839.1:0-3497 GCA_964534295.1 uncultured Bacteroidia bacterium
TGATAAAGGAAGGCAGAGTGCATGGCTTCTCTCACCGCATTATTACCACGGAAAGAGAAGGAAATATTACTTACCCCTCCACTTACTAGTGCATGAGGTAGGTTTTCTTTGATCCATTGCGTGGCGTTGATAAAGTCGAGGGCATAATTGTTATGCTCCTCAATCCCTGTGGCCACCGCAAATATATTGGGGTCAAAGATGATGTCTTGTGGCGGGAAGCCTACTTCTTCGGTAAGGATTTTATAGGCTCTGGCGCAGATCTCTGTCTTGCGCTCATAGGTATCAGCCTGGCCGACTTCGTCGAACGCCATCACAACCACTCCAGCACCGTATTTGCGGATTAGAGAAGCCTGCTCAACGAATTTCTCTTTCCCTTCTTTAAGGGAGATAGAATTGACAATGGCCTTGCCTTGCACACATTTAAGGCCTGCTTCGATCACCTCAAACTTAGAAGAATCGAGCATGATAGGCACTCTGGCGATATCGGGTTCGGCGGCTAAGAGATTTAAGAAGCGAACCATTGCTTCTTTAGAATCCAACATACCCTCATCCATATTGATATCGATGATTTGGGCCCCGCCTTCTACTTGTTGGCGTGCCACTGAGAGTGCCTCATCATATTTGTCCTCTAAAATTAAACGAGCAAAGCGACGAGAGCCTGTCACATTTGTCCGTTCACCTACGTTGACAAAATTGGTATTTTCAGTAATGATCAGTGGTTCTAGTCCACTAAACATCGGCTTAGGATCAATCTCAGGTGTTACACGCGGCTTTGCCTTTGCTGCTGCACGGGCAATAGCGCCAATATGTTCGGGAGTACTCCCACAGCAACCGCCAACAATATTGACGAGGGATTCCTCCATATAATTTCCAAGCAGTTCTCCCATCTCCATGGGAGTCTGATCATATTCACCAAATTCGTTAGGAAGCCCAGCATTGGGATAAGCACTAATCGGGACAGGCGCAATACGGTTTAAATCCTGTACATACTGCTGCAACTGTTCAGCTCCTAGGGCACAATTAAGGCCTACACTAAATAGGTTGGCATGTGAAACTGAAATCCAGAAAGCTTCAACCACCTGTCCAGAAAGCGTACGTCCACTAGCGTCGGTGATCGTACCAGAAACCATAATTGGGATCTTGACACCGATCTCTTCAGAAAGCTGCTCAATCGCAAACAAAGCAGCCTTACTATTGAGGGTATCAAAGATGGTCTCAACTAGAAGGAGGTCAACCCCACCTTCGATGAGTGCTTTTGCCTGCTCATAATAATCATCCTTGAGTTGATCAAAGGTGATATTACGATAGCCAGGGTCATTGACATCTGGCGATAGAGAAGCAGAAACATTGGTTGGCCCCATAGCTCCTGCGACAAAGCGAGGTTTATCAGGATTCTTGGCCGTATACTCATCTGCAATTTCACGCGCGATACGAGCAGAGGCAAGGTTCATGGCAACCACTTGGTCTTCCATGCCATAATCACCCATGGCCACTCTAGTCGAGCTGAAAGTATTGGTCTCAATTATATCTGAGCCGACTTCCAGATACTCGGCATGTATTTTTTTAATGATCTCAGGTTGGGTAAGCGAGAGAAGATCATTATTCCCTTTTTGAGGGCGAGGATGATCTTTGAATTGTTCACCTCTATAATCCTCATCTTTCGATTTATATCGCTGGATCATGGTACCCATGGCACCATCCATGACAAGGATACGTTCTGCGAGTAAAGCTTGCAGTTGAGCCTGCTTGTTAATAAACATGCGTGCTTTTGTTGTTAGGTTTGGGCGCGAAGCCTTGAATTTGGGAGTACAAATTTAACCAAAAAGCACTATCAAATTGTTCATTTCTGATTAAAATCTAAGCTTCTGGGTAGGGATTGGCCTTAGGAAACCAGCTGAGAATCATTTGTTGGAGCTCTTTGGTGCGGATAGGTTTGGCTAAAAAGTCCTGCATGCCAGAGGCAAGACATTGGTGTTGATACTCAACGGTAGCATTTGCAGTCAAAGCAATTACTAGAGGGCATAAGCTTTTGGCAGTGCGTTCGCGGCAGCGTAATAAAATCTCCTTAGTCGCCTCAATTCCATTAAGGACAGGTAATTCGAGATCCATTAAGATAAGATCGTATTGCTTTTGGGTGGTAGCTTCGATCGCTGCTTTACCATCGGTGACAAGATCTGCTTTATACCCAAGTTTTTGCAGCATACGCATCACAACCCTTTGATTTACAGGATTATCTTCAACTAAGAGGATTTGAAGCGTGTTTTGCAGATTTGGACTAGGTTCGTAGGGTTTAGCCACGGGCGCTACCGACTCAAGCACTTGGAAGCCTAATTCAAAAGCGAAAGTAGTGCCTTGGCCTTTTTGGCTTTCTACCCAGATTTTTCCTCCCATTAGATGGACCAGTTCCCACGTGATAGCGAGTCCCAGACCAGTACCTTCCTCAGTAACAGCCTGGTTAAGTTGAGTATAAGGGTTGAATAGTTGGGAGATTTTCTCCTCAGGAATACCAATACCGGTATCACGCACTGAAAAGCGGACCATTTGTTTATGATCATCGAGTCCGATGTCCTCGACTTTTACATAAATGCCTCCCTTGTAGGTGAATTTAACCGCATTACCGATAAGATTGATGAGGATTTGCTTTAACCTTTTTGCATCTCCTTTCAGGTTGCGGTTTAGACTTTCTTCAACCTGATAACTTATTTCGTAACCCCGCTTTTGAGCTCTGATATTGAGCATATCCACTACCTCTCTTACCGATTGCGGGAGAGAGAAGGGAAGTATTTCTAATTCGAGGCTTTCCGCTTCGATTTGTGAATAATCAAGTACTCCGTTGACGACTGACATTAAGCTTTCAGCACTGAGTTTGATTACTCTTGAGTACTCTACTTGTTCATCATCGAGCTTAGTATTTTCCATCAGCTCAACCAGTCCAATCAGGGAGTTGAGAGGAGTGCGAATTTCGTGGCTAATCGTGGAAAAGAAACGAGACTTTGCTTCAAGGGCCTTTTCCGCCTTTTTGAGATTATCATGTTCATTATTGCGCCGATTGTAGAGGTCATAAACCAAAAAGGCGAGTAAACCACTGAATACCAATGCTACACTAATATCAATCAGCTGATTGAATACGATGGTTTTTTCTGCATCTAAGACCAACCAGTTTAAATAATAAATGGCTTTATAGTGCAGCAAGACAAAACAAAGGACTGATAGCCCTTGAAAAAGGAATATGTTTTTGAGTTCCCGAGTAGGGAAAAATAAAAGCGGGAGCAGCAAAAAGATTAAAAAGGCAAACTTTACATCTATGTTTACGCCCCAGACTGAGGCAGAGAAGAGCGTGCTCAAATTGACAAATGCCAACAGCCCATATCTCGCTGCATTGATATATCCAGAAGCACCAATAAAATATATGATACAGTTTGCGATAATCATCCAAAAAGAAAGCCAATGGAATGATTCGAAGCCCCTCAGCAAGTAAAAAACTGGGTAGGAAAGAG
>CAZHOC010000840.1:0-3494 GCA_964534295.1 uncultured Bacteroidia bacterium
CAATTCCTACTCACGCTCTGTAGAGTATAAGATCGATGCCGCTGCCAAAACCATCCAGCAAGTTTGGGACTTTGGGGAGGAAAATGGAGCGGCAGGCTTTAGTCGAGTGGTTTCCAAGACGACCCACTCTGTACCAGATGATCATGTATTTCTCAGTCCAGGCGCCATTTCCTTCAATGGAGAGGCCTATGGACTTGTGCAAGAAATTGACCGGCCCAGTGATGCCCTCATTTTTGAAGCCAAGGTGATCCCGCCGGTGGCGGCATTTGGGATCCTGACTTTTCACAATAGTCAGCGTCTGACCTTATATCCTTAGTTTTTTTACTGCTGCGCAGAACGTTTATCTCTTTCCTTCTATACTCGTTTATTGGGATAAGCGTTCCGCGTCCCGATAGCTATCGGGAGTAATCCAAACAAACTCCCACAAAAAAAAGTCCCAGCCACCCAATAATATATTTTCCTTATCTTGGAGTTGAAAATCGCAAGCTTTTCAACTAGCACATCTATCAAAACCCAATAGCATGAAACATCTTTATGTTTTCGTTATGCTACTGCTTTGCCTAAGCGGTAGTTACCTCACTCTCAATGCCCAAATTGTCCCTCCCCTCCAACCCGAGCAAGATTGTATCGGGGCCTTACCCATTTGTTCTCCCATCTTACCCGTGCCTTTTACCTATCAAGGCGAAGGGCTCAACCCCAACGAAATCGATGGATCGATCTCCTGTCTGGGCGGTGGGGAAGTAAATGACGTATGGTTTGAAATCTTAGTAAGCACTGACGGCACCATGGACTTTGTCCTCACGCCCGTAGATTTAATTGACGATTATGATTGGGCGGTTTACGATTTGACCAATGCGAGCTGTGCGGATATTGCGACTAACTCACTCTTGGAGGTTTCCTGCAATTTTTCGGGTATTCCAGGTATCACAGGCCCGACCAATACTGCTCCTTGGGGAGGACCGATCAACCTTCCCTTCCCTGTATTTGCGGGAGAGAGATACGTAATCAATGTCAGTATTTGGAGCGGTTCGGGCTCTGGCTTTACTTTGGACTTTAGTAGCTCGACAGCTTTTACCTATGATTCTACTGTCATTGCTATACAATCTATCACCAACCTGAGCACGCTCGATGGCCTGCTAGTTGTGATGAATGAGCCCATCCTTTGCTCCCAAGTTGATGCGGGAGATTTTCAGGTAACCGATCCCAATGGAGCGATCATTCCTATACTAAGCGCAAGTCCGGTCAGCTGTGATAGCAGTTTTGCGGATTCTATCGCCTTGTACTTGGACCCTGCTATTACTCCAGCTCAAATGCTCACTTTTAGCGTGGCCTTGACCGCAGATGTGGTATATCTCTGTACTCAGGATACCGTCAACACCACTCCCCTACCGATTGCCAACCTTAACACAGGCATCATGGCCCAAGCTTTAGGTTCAAGTAATATGATTTGCCAAGGAGATTCCGTCCTATTGACTACCCCATTTACGGGCTTAAGTGGTTTTCAGAGCACCTGGATGCCCGGCAATATCCAAGCAGATCAAATTATCATCCTAGCGGATTCCAGCATCAATTATACCGTCAGTACTCAATTGGTAGCCACCGGTCTCAATGGTAATGCCAATGTCAAACTAGAGGTTGATGCCTACCCAGATTGGATGCCGCTTGAGGATATCCTTACATGCGACAAGTCGGTGGTTGTTGGTGGTAATGATAGTACCCTAAGCTACCTCTGGTCCAACAATAGTACGAATTCTACGATTACCCTTAACAGCAATCAAGCAGGTACCTATAGCGTCGCGGTGAGTCAGGCAGGAGCCTGTAGTGTAATGGATACCTTGACCGTAAGCTTTGCCAACTATCCCGTGGTTCAACCCACCTTTAGCATAGGCAGCGACCCCTTAGCTATCAATTTCAGCAGTAATGCCAGTGATGTAGATAGCATTAGCTGGGACTTTGGTGATGGCAATACCGGAAGCGGCCTCAATATCAATCATACCTACGCCCAATCGGGGACTTACCAGGTTTTACTTACCGCCCATTCGCCCTGCGGAGATCAGGTAGACACACTCAATGTAGATGCTTTTGCTAGTAGTTTGGGAGTGCTGGCTTTGCCGGGAGTTAAGTTGTGGCTGAGTCAGCAAGCCCTCCATGTGGAGATAGAGGAATTTCGTTCCCCGCACTATCAACTATTCTTAACGGACCTCAATGGCCGTGCTGTATTGGCTCCCCAAGACCTAAGGCAGAAACAAAATAGTTGGGCTGTCGAAGGCTTGAGCCAGGGGATATATCTTGCTCATTTGCGTGATGCTCAGGGTCAGCTAGTATATATGACAAAGGTGGTCAAGTTATAGGAGTACGGCTGCGCAGAACGCTTATTCTAAAGGTTTTTCGACAAGCTCAAAATGACAAATTGGAGGCTTTACGTCTTGCTGGGCGCAGTCGAAGCATCTTTATGGTTTCTACTGCTGCGCAGAACGCTCAGTCTAATCAACGGAATGCCATGCTGAGGCACCCAACGCTTTGTTTCCTGAAAGCCATACTTTTGGTAGAGACGAATCGCGGGTGCGTTGGCTTGGGCCGTATCGACAAATGCCTCTTGCCAAGTATCTAAATCAAGCAAATACTGCATTAACTTCCCTGCATAGCCTTGGCGAAAAAAGTCTGGGTCTACAATCAGGCTTGACAGTTCTAAGACGGTCTGATCGATACTATACTCAGCTAAGGCGACTAAGCGTTCCGCGCAGCGGCACCCTACAAACAAACGTGGACTGGCAGCGATCTCCTCCACAGACCGGCGCAAAGGGGGAAAATCCTTCAGTCCGATCAGATCTGCCTCCACCTGATAGGAACGTTGTCGTAGCCTGTAGATCTCCTGTGCTTGCTCTGCTTTGTATTGCGAAAGAGGCTCAATCTTCATAGCTGTAAGTTCGGCGAAATCTTTATATTGAACCAGAAATTTGCGGGGCCGCCCATGCTAAAAGATCTCAAAGCTTTTCTTAATCAACCTTATCCCGATCGAGACGATATCCCGTCGATGATTCAGGGCGCCGTCATTGGGGGATTGGTGGCAATTCTACATTTTCGACCACCAAATCGTCCGAGAACCATGGTGGAATCTTTATGAATTCTCGCCGGGTCATTGGCGCGCCAATCAACCCGGTCTTAGACAGATGCTTCACTATCGCGCGATGGGCATTCGAACAGTAGTTTCTTTGCGTGGAAAGCGGGATGCAAGCTTCAATCGTATTGAGCGTTTCGGTGCATCCAAGGCTGGCCTCACTCTAACCCACTCGCCCGGTCTTCTCGCACGCACACTTGTCGGTTCCGATGTCATGTTAAATGTAGTTGATAATCTGGTAGCGGCAGAGAAGCCGTTTTTGGTTCACTGCAAATCAGGAGCAGACCGCACCGGCCTTGCTGTAGCTTTGTATCGCATACTCGCCGACAACGCGCCAGTGATAGAGGCCGCACGGGAACTTGCGCCGCGCTATATG
>CAZHOC010000841.1:0-3492 GCA_964534295.1 uncultured Bacteroidia bacterium
ATTACAGTCATTCTGTAGCGGTAAATCCCAACTTTTCCGATGTGTATGTAAGTCCCAACTGGCAAGAAGGCTGGGATGATATCGCGCTTTATGACGGAAACAACTGGTCATTAATTCCTACCGCTGTTGGACCTAATGAGGAATTTGATCGAGCCTTTTTGGATCTAGAGGCAGATGGTAATATCTGGTACCGCGGTCAACACAATGACATCGCAGCTTATTTTGATGGCAACCAGTGGCAAGACTTCGGTTTCCCTGAAGAAATTGTAGCATTGGAAGCGGATGCAAATGGTGGTTACTGGATCTTTTTTTTTAATGCAAGCAACCAAGCACAAATACAATATTATGACGGTACTACCTTCAGCAGCATCCCCCTTACCAACAACCAATCCTTCAGCGAGATGGAAATGGATGCGAATGGTGACCTCTGGTTTAAAAGCTACCAGCGCATTTGGCGCTTCGATGGGAGCAATTGGACTCAATTTACTAGTAGTGATTTTGGCTGCAATCCTCGGTCTCTGGTAGCGGATGAAAATGGGGCCATTTATGTCGATTGCGAAGATGGCAGCATCTATAACTGGAATGGCAGCGGTTGGACCAATGTCTATGCTGGAACGGGCGCAAATTTTTATAGCAATGCGATCATCCCCATTCCCAACAGCCCCAATAGCTTCTGGCAAATGGGTTATCAAGAAGTAAGAAAGGTGAGCCCTGCGGGAACGATCAGTTATACCTCCAGCAATGCGCCTATCAATAGTCTTTATACCGATCGTTCAGCGGTCGATACCAATGGACATGTATGGACGCTCTCGAGTAGCAATCAGCAATTGGTTCGCTTCGATGATCAAGTTTATCAAACCTATGATGCAGATAGCCTTGGCATACGCCTTGATACCACCTCGCATTTAGCCTTTGATGCTAACGGCCACCTATGGGTCAGCAATGTTTCCAATGTCTATCAATTTGGCAATACTACCGCCCCTAGCGATACCGTCTGGCCGGGTGATGCCAATGATGATCTCATTGCCAACTATCTCGATTTCCTTGATTTGGGGATTGCCTTTGGTAGCACAGGCCCCGCTCGCCCAAATGCGACGATCAACTGGCAAGCAGAACCCGTATTTAGCTGGAACGGCACGCTACCCAATGGCACCAATTATGCCCATACAGATACCGATGGCTCTGGCACCGCTAATTTTGATGATACGCTCGCGATCATTGTCAACTATGGTTTGACGCATAATAAGAGTGGCACTGCCGCCAAATCTGGGGCCACTCCCCTATTGATCATACCTGACTTGAATACCTACCAAGCGGGAGATACGGTTTACGCGCCTATCATCCTTGGTTTGGATTCTTTGTTGGCTGATAGTGTCTATGGCTTAGGTTTTACCATCAGTTATGATCCGGGGCTGGTGGATTCGGCGAGTGTAAAGGTGGACTTTGCCAATTCTTGGCTGGGAGTAAAGAATCAAGACATGATCAGTTTTGCCCGCGATGATTACAATAATGGCCAAGTAGATCTCGCGCTCACGCGCAACGATCAAACTGAGCGCACAGGCTTTGGGCAGATCGCCAAAATCAGAGTAGTCATGATCGATGATATTTCGGGCAAAACTACCCTCAGAGACACTTTGCGCATGGAGATTGACAATGTACGGCTGATAAGGCTTGATGGCACTGAGATTCCTTATGATAAAGAGCCCGCTATAGTAGAAGTAACCCAAGAAGTAACTGCTATCCCTCGCCTGGCGCAGGATCTATGGCAGGTATACCCCAATCCAGCGCAGGATCGTCTAGTAGTCAGGGCTAGGCGTTCCCCGCAGGGGCAAAGCCAACTCAAGCTCTATAACCTACAGGGCGAACTCGTTTGGCAGCAAAGAATCTCTGGTGGAGAGCAAAGCATAGCGCTACCGGCTTTGCCGAACGCTTTGTACCTCCTACAAATTCAAAATGAGACTGGCTTGTTCCAGCAAAAATTACAGATACAACGATAACCCCTTATTCTGCATAGGGTCGGCTGGCGGAGAGATAACGCTCTTGATAATAGGGCATATCATAGTAATCATCCACCACGACCCCACGACTTGAAGCATGGATCATTAGTAGCTGATCCGCTTCATGCTCCATCACCAGCGCAACATGACCCACTGTTGCCACATTCGCGTCCGAACCGGTAAAAAACAATAAGTCGCCGGGGCGGACGTTTTTTCGTTCGATAGATTGACCGACCAAAGCCATGGCACTGCTTGAGCGGGGTAAAACCACGCCAATGTCTTGGTAGACATAGCGAACAAAGCCTGAGCAGTCAAAGCCATCAGGATTGGTACCACCGCCGAGATAGGGACTTCCTTCTAGGCTTTGCGCCTTTTTGAGGATAGAGGCTATCTCTGGATGGATAGGCGGCAAAGGAGGTAGGGTAGGCAACGGCAAGACCTTTTCCGCTAGGGTATCGGCACTTTGCTCCGCAGCCGATACTTCGGCAGCAGCCTCGGCCTTTTTAATCTTTCCGAGGTCGGTATATTTGATCAGTAGCTTACGCCCACCAAAAAAGACGAGAATAATCAACGATAACCAAAGAAAGTTGCGCATATGCCAAATAGAAGTTTTAGGAACTAAATCTAAACAAAAAATACACGAGCTGTGTCTTTTTCATATGTTCGACGTCTCAAGTCTTGATAAGTGACATTAGAATTGTCAAAACAATTGTATATTTAATACCTAACTAACATTAGGTCAACTAAACTCAACAAGCGCATGAATAAGATGATTAAAGTCCTGCCATTGAGCCTCCTTTTTATGCTGATGGCTGTTACTGCACTCGCCCAATCTCCTATCGGAAAGTGGAAAACAATCGATGATGAAACCAATAAGCCAAAGTCGATCGTAGAGATCTACGAAAAAGACGGCAAACTTTATGGCAAAGTGATCAAGTTGTTCCGCGAACCAGGAGAAGAGCAAAATCCAAAATGCGACGAGTGTGATCCAGACGATCCACGCTATATGCAGCCGGTAATCGGCATGGAAATCCTTAAAGGACTCGAAAAAGACGACGACGAATGGGAAGACGGCGAAATTCTTGACCCTAAAAACGGTAGCGTTTATGACTGCTACATCGAATTAGAGTCTGCCGACAAACTCAAAGTTCGTGGTTACCTAGGCGTTTCTCTACTTGGTAGGACGCAGTACTGGTACCGCGAAAAGTAAGAGCTAGTTTAGCTTTTATAGCAAACGCTGACAGAGCCTTGTGCTTTGTCAGCGTTTTTTTTGGGGGGGCCTCCCGAAAGCTTTCGGGAGCGCGGAACGCTTTTCTTTGGGGTGCGGCATGCATGCGCGCACCTACGGGTTTAGATTTTCCTCGAAGAGCTTGAGAGGATCCATTCTTTCCCCTTGATACCTGCGGTTTGCAAAACCATTTCCCCCTTCGGAGGGGGATTAAGGGGGAGGAATAGGGACAAGCGTTCTGCGAAGCAGAAAAGCAATAATAGATAC
>CAZHOC010000842.1:0-3490 GCA_964534295.1 uncultured Bacteroidia bacterium
TTTTTTCATTCTCTTTAAGATGAAAAAACGGTCAACCTATTTCAGGGACGGACAGAATGTCAATCCCTTCGAAATTGGGCGTTCGATATTCTTCCTTCAAAGTTCTATCGTTCTGCGGAGCAGAACGCTAAACCAAAAGCTCTGGATGATCGGCTAAGATGGGCACTTTGTTGTCGGCGGGAGCGTTTCGAGGATCGAGATGATAGCCGTAAATCTCGTACTGCTCGGCACGAGGGTTTAAGTCCTGATAGTAGGTGTGTACCCCATCTTGGCGCACAAATGACATCTCATGGAAAACGCGAATTTTCTTATCGCTTTGCTCTGGAAGATGATCGAAAATAATATTAGAATCGCCTAAATCACCCGAAAAGGCCAAGATTTCATCCTCATCTTCAAATATATAACCATAGGTTTGCATGCCATCCACATGCTTACCAAAAGTGTCAACAGCCGTCAGACCTTCAAGCTCCGTGAGGGGTAGGAAGTCCGCGTAGTTTTTGGGATCACGCAAACCAAAATTCATAAAAGCTTGCAGCTCTTTGGCAAAGCTCTCAGTCGGAACTAAGATGCGCGCTTTGCGGGGTTCGGCGAGCAAATATTTGTGGTGCAATACTGTCGAATTGAGGCTGCCTACATGGTCATCGTGTAAGTGAGTGATCAAAATGTAATCGATTTGATCTGCTAGACCAGTCTGACGCAAGCGTCTGTACACACTATTGCCACAATCGAGCAATATTCGCTTGCCACGAAAGTGAATAAATGCGGCAGAATTGCCATATTCAAAATCAAAGGCTCCGCCTGTACCGAGAAATTTTATCTGCATAGATAGGGGGCTTGCGGCTCAATGCGCTCAGAAATTAACGAATAAGTTACAATGAGATTTTGTAAATTCTCGCCTTGGGAGCAGAAATTAACGGTTTCCCTTTTTACTGACAACTCAATTCTATGATCATTTCGATGACCGGCTACGGTTCTGCCACTCGTTCTTCTGAAAACTATAAGGTTACTGTCGAGCTTAAATCTTTGAATAGCAAGTATTTGGAGGCAACGATGAAACTTTCTCGTGCGTACCTAAAATACGAGCATAAACTCAGAAACATTCTTACGCGTGAGCTGGTTCGTGGTAAAGTAATGGTCATTCTCAATGTCGAAATCTTAAAAGCTGACAAGAGAACCCTCAATATCAATCGAGCCTTGGCCCAAAAGTATGTAACCGAGCTTCGTGAAATAAGTGAGGAATTAGGGATAAATGGCGATATTAGTTGGGCGATGCTGATGGAATTGCCAGAGGTAATACCAACCGACCAAGAGATCGCAGATCCAGAAGAGTGGGCTCTCATAGAAGATGCGGTAAGAGGGGCTTGTAAAGAGCTGACCAAGAGCCGTACAGTAGAGGGAGAAGCGCTAGATCGCGACTTGATGGCTAGAGTTACGGCTATCCAAAGCAATTTGGATGAGATTAAAGAATTGGCTCCTAAACGACTCGAAAATGTACGTAGTCGCATAGATCAGGCGTTAGAGGATATTCGCCACAAGGTCGAAGACTTAGATAAAAATCGCTTCGAGCAAGAGATTATCTACTATCTCGAGAAGCTAGATATAAATGAAGAAATCGTCCGTCTTTCGCAGCATCTGACTTATTTCAGTGAAATGCGAGGGAATGACAAGTCAAACGGTAAGCAATTGCAGTTTATCGGACAAGAGATGGGACGCGAGATCAATACCATAGGTTCCAAAGCCAACGATCCGCAGATCCAGCGCCGAGTAGTGCGCATGAAAGATGAACTCGAAAAAATCAAAGAGCAAGTATTAAATGTGGTCTGACAAAGTAAGCAGTTTGATTCAGTCTGATAGGGTAAAAGTTCCTGTAACCCTTAGTTTGATTCTGATGATACTGATTACTTATGGCTGCTCCGAACGTGTAGACGTTAACGCACCCTACAAAGACGTATGGGTGGTTTATGGTGTGCTCGATCCCCAAAAAGAGGTTCAAAATCTTAGAATCGGCAAAGCTTTTCAGGTCGAAGAAAACGCCTTTACCTATGCCGAGAGCTTTGACCCTGCCGTAAAGGGCTTATCCGTCAAATTGACGGGAGGAGGGGAAAGCTGGGAAGCGTTGGAAGTGGATAGTATCCAAAAAGGAGAAGGCGATTTCTCTCAAATGACGAGTGTCTATCGCTTTGCGACGGAAGGGGATCGTTCTCTGCAAGAGGGCGTAGTATACAAGCTAGAAATTGGCTGGCCCGATGATAGTACGCTCCAGCTGCAAGCCCAAACCCGCATTCCGCCTGAGCCCAAACTCCTTAGCCCGCAATTAGTAGGGGTCTTTACGGATCAATGCTTGATGCCGGTACGCTTTGAAGACACAGTTGAGGTAATCTTCAAACGCAAAGCTAATAATGAAACCATCGGCGATGCCTACCGCTACCAAATGTCGGTCAGACTCAATTATACCGAAGACGGACTTCCTAAGGTATATAGATTTGGGCCTACCCGCCTGTTTTCTGAGAACGTAGGTTGTGGGAATGTTGGCGGTGGGGCCGTATGTTATCAAATTCCTGGTGGATCAGTACTGCGGGGTATGGTCAGTCGCTGGAATGATCCGGATGCCATCTATGCTATTGATGATAATACCATTTGTGGTGTGCCAGCTGATTTATCCCGCTTTTGTGAGGTGCAGGTAACCGCAGTGGATACTGCCTTAGGTCGCTATATGTCAGCCAATGATCCCTTTACCTTCAATCTCAATACCTACCGGCCTGAGTTTACCAATATCGAAGGCAATGCGGCTACCGTGGGCATCTTTGGCTCGATCAATTATCACAATGTACCAGTCAATTTGACGGAATGTTCTCGCTATCAGCTGGGGATCAATCCTTTTGCGGTGTCTAGCATTTGTAAGTAATGCTCATTTATCGAGGCCGCCTAGCATCCATGTATGCCTGAAAATCTTGTCGATACTGCTCACCAAGCGGTATCTCCCTTTCCCCAATAAAGACTTGGCTACGCCCCAAACGATCCACTCGTTCGGCGGAGACGATATACGAACGATGAACCCGGAAAAAAGGGGGAGAAGGTAGCTTGGCTACCAGTTTTTTCATACTCTCTGGACTCATGATACGCGTTTCTGCTGTGTGGATCCGACAGTAATCCTTCATGCCCTCGACAAACAAAATATCCTTGAGCCATACCTTATGGAGGTAGTACTCTGAGCGGAGCATCAAAAATTCCTCTTTCCAATCATTGGCTATTGGCTTAGGAGAAAGCTGCGTTCGCACCTTTTCAATCGCTTTGAGAAAGCGTGGGAAAGGATAGGGCTTAAGTAAATAATCCACCACGTCTAATTCATAGCCTTTGAGCGCATACTGGTCATATGCGGTGGTGAGAATCACCTTTGGCGGATTGGGCAATACTTCAAGCAGTTCAAGTCCGCTCAGGTCGTCCATCTGGATATCGAGCAGGAGGAGGTCGACTGCGTCGGAACGCAAAT
>CAZHOC010000843.1:0-3488 GCA_964534295.1 uncultured Bacteroidia bacterium
CTTTGGCAAGAATAACTATCCTTTCAACAATACCCGCATCTGGTTCCCGCATGAAGATTTGACTAAATCCGTGGCTTATCATAAGCCAGACATGCTCTTTTTCTCGGGCGACCAGTTGTATGAGGGGCGACCGACTTGGCCAGATCGTAGAGGTGGCGAATATTCAGAGCTGGATTATCTCTACAAATGGTATCTCTTTTTATGGTCTTTTCAGGATTTGATGCGCGATATCCCATCAGTTTGTATCCCAGACGATCATGATGTCTATCACGGCAATGTCTGGGGCAATGGCGGCAGCATACCCGATCCGAATGCGGTAACCCCAGATCACTATCTCGATCGCTTCAAAGGGCATTGGATTCAAGATCAAGGGGGCTATCGTATGGGAACGGACTTTGTCAATATGGTGGATCGCACCCAAACCGCTCATTTGCCAGATCCTTATCATCAGATCCCTATCAAAAACGGTATCAAGACCTATTATACGGGTATGACCTATGGTGGAGTGAGTTTCGCTGTCCTAGAGGATCGTAAGTTCAAATCCAGTCCCACCATGGTGATCCCAGACGCCAATGTCATCAATGGCTTTTCTCAAATCAAGGAGTACCCAGCAGAAAGGTTAAACGTTCCGCAAGCGGTACTACTCGGACAAGGGCAACTCGATTTCCTTGAAGATTGGACCCAAGATTGGCAGGGAGCGTGGATGAAGGCCTCATTATCTCAAACCATTTTTGCCAATGTCTCGACCTATCCTGATACTTTTTTGACCGATGCCGGAACGCCCAGACTGAAGCCTTTGGAAAGAGGTATTATCCCTAAAGATTATAGTGTCGCCAAGGATATGGATTCCAATGGTTGGCCACAGACGGGTAGAGACAATGCGCTTAAGGCTTTGCGCAAAGGACATACTTTCATGTATGCGGGTGATCAACATTTAGGCACCTTGGTGCATCATGGAGTAGATGATTGGGAAGATGCTGGCTATTCTTTTTGTGTGCCTTCGGTGGCTAATCTGTGGCCTAGACGTTGGTTCCCACCGGAGCCGGGAGAAAATCATCAGGCTGGAATGCCCAATTATACCGGGAGATACTATGATGGTTTTGGCAATCGCATTACGCTCTGGGCGGCCTCTAATCCCTATATTTCTAATGAATCTCCCAAAGCTTTGCATGATCGCGCGCCGGGCTATGGTATCGTGAGATTTGACAAACAAGGACAAAAAATAACGGTTGAATGTTGGCCAAGATATGTAGATCCCGCCTTTTCGAGAGAGCAGTATCCAGGTTGGCCTCGCACCTTGCCTTATCTGGACAATTATGGTAGGAAAGCTCCCTTTTCTCTCCAACCCATCAAGGTAGAGGGCTTGAATCAGCTTCCAGTGATTTTGATTTATGATAGTGAGGGCGAATTTGTCATGGGACGACGGATGCAAAGTTTTCAGGAACAAGTGGGTGTGTTCGCCGAAGGCAGCTACCAAATTAAAATTGGCGAACCTGGGGTGGAGATGAAAAGCCTCAAAAGAGTACGCACCAATAAGGACAAAACCATTACAGTGAAATTTCGGTAAGACGTCATGATCGGAAGAATTTGGGAAGGCAGAACGAAGGTAGAGGATTATGAAGCTTATACCGCTTTCATGCGGGAAAGAGCAATTCCCGATTACCAGCAAACAGAGGGATTTGTAAAGCTATCCTTCCTGAGAAGGATAGAGGGAGCAACTGCCCACTTTACTCTCATTACTTATTGGGAAAATCTAGCAACCATCAAAAACTTTGCTGGGCAAGATCATGAAATAGCAAAATACTATCCTGAAGACGAGCAATATTTGCTCGACTTTCCCGAGAAAGTAAGGCATTTTGAAGTCTTCGCGGAGGAGGGAGGATAGTCGTAGCAATCCTACTAAGATATGCATATCCGGCTAGCTCAAGCCTTTACCGGCTTTAGTCCTTCATCGAATAAGGCCGATCCTCTGGATCGGTTCCTCGCTCTTTGTTGGGGCTAGCACTCATGGAAAAGTTGTATTGATCGCCCTGCATGATGGACTCATAAGTCAGATAATTACGTGAATAGGACTCTCCATTGCGTGTCAAAGCCTCGACATAAACATTTTCATTACCATTCTCCGGCGCAGAAACAGTAAATGTTTTTCCATTTTGTAAGTGGAGCTTAACTTCTTTAAAGAGCGGGCTGCCTATGGCGTACTGCCCTGTTCCTGGCGTGACGGGATAAAAGCCCATGGCGGAAAAAACATACCAAGCGGAAGTCTGTCCATTATCTTCATCACCACAAAGACCATCAGGTGCATCGGAATATAATTTTTCCATTACTTCGCGCACCCAATACTGACTCTTCCAAGGCTGATCCAACCAATTGTATAGATAGGTCGCATGCTGAATGGGTTGATTGCCATGCGCATACTGTCCCATATCAGTAATCAACATTTCCGTGATTTCGTGAATCTGGAAACCATAATAAGAATCCTCAAATGTCGGCGGAGCGGTAAAGACTTCATCTAAGCGATTACGCATCTGCTCTGTGCCTCCAAATAGCTCAGCAAGTCCTTGAGGATCATGAAATACACACCAGGTCCAGTGCCAGGAAGCACCTTCGGTGAACGCATCGCCCCATTTGTCTGGAGTGAAAGTCTTGGCCCAAGATCCATCCTCATTTTTCCCACGCATAAAGCCGATTTCAGGATCAAATAACTTTTGATAGTTTTGCGATCGCTTTCTATATAAGTCAATCTCTGACTGTGGTTTTCCTAGCTCCTCTCCCAATTCGGCAATACACCAATCAGCAAAAGCATACTCTAGGGTTCGCGCGGCATTTTCATTGATTCCTACATCATAGGGTACATAGCCAAGCCGATTGTAATAGTCAGCTCCATAGCGGCCCACTGAAGTGATGGGACCTACATTTTCGGTATTTTTGATAATGGCCTCGTAAAGCTTTTCTATATCATAGCCTCTAATACCTCGTAAATAAGCATCGGCAATATTGACAGTAGAGTTAGAACCGATCATAACATTTCGGTGGCCAGGGCTAGCCCATTCAGGCAACCAACCGCTTTCTTCATAAGTATTGACAAGTCCCTGCATCACTTCACTCAAAAAGTCGGGATACATAATCGTGAAGAAAGGAAAGACCGCCCGGAAGGTATCCCAGAAACCATTGTCAGTGAACATATAGCCTGGCAATACCTTACCATTGTAAGGACTATAATGCATTATTTCTCCTTGGGCATCGATTTCGTAAAACATGCGAGGGAATAGTAAAACTCGATAAAGGGCCGTGTAGAAAGTTCGGTATTGGGCCAAGCTGCCGCCTGAAACTTCAATACGTCCTAATTCTTCATTCCAACGCTTTTTGGCTTTTGCCTTAGTTTGTTCAAAACTGTCTTGTCCGATTTCTCTTTGCAGATTTAGCTCAGCCTGCTCAGGACTAATGAAAGAGGAAGCGACACGAGCATTTATGGTTTCACCTTCTTC
>CAZHOC010000844.1:0-2876 GCA_964534295.1 uncultured Bacteroidia bacterium
ATGTGATTGATTTGTTGAGTTATTGATTTGTTGAATGTTTGAATCAACACTTCAACAATTCAAGACTTCAAGACTTCAACAATTCCTAAAATCTCAAGCCCAAGGAGTAGGTGAGATTGGTAAGCGTATAGGCTTCAGTGCCGTTGGACAATAGGTCTGTAAGTCCTCGCTCTGTGTAGATCTCGGTGGTCGCCGTATCATTAAAAAACTGCACTCCTAATACCGTACCTACGCCAAAGTTGGCAAATGATAGGTTTTGGGGAGAGATATAATCTGCATTAATATTGGTTTGTGCATAAAGCATACCGCCTCCATAGGCACGTAGTTTTAGATCATCGCGATTGAGCAAAGAAAAGCCAACAAAAATTGGCGCTTTAATCCCTGCGAAGGTAGGGCTACTTACTTCCCCGCCGTTGGTCGGCGTAAAAAGAGTGCCCGCTCCAGCTTGGGTAGTATAGTAAGAGACCCCAAAACCACGAAGTAGACGCTTATTGCGAATGGTCATAAAGCCAAATTCAAAGCCGCCGGCAAATTCAGTGTCTGTACCACCAGATCGATTGGCTAGCCTCGCATTGTTCAAGCCAACTTTGATGACAAGGTCGCGTCTTTCCTTCAAAGGGCTCAACTTTTGTTGGCCTGATTGACTGAGGTTGAGGCCGTTAATTCGTAGAGAATTTCCCGGAGTACCAGAAGCAGAAACTTGTGCCGAGAGACCCAAACACAAGCAGAGGGTTAATATGATTTGTACCGGTTTCATAAGTAATTCAATTTTATTTGTGACTGATAAGATACTTAAAACCCCTATTAGGTTGCATCTGTTTCATTGCGAATTGCGGGCCTAGGTAGTAAATTGCAAGCGATATGCATCAATCCATTAGACTAGTTTGGTTCGGACTCCTATTTGCGTTGGTAGCAGCTTGCGGCTCTGCCAATCTATCTTTGATCAATCAGGTAAAACGATTTGAGCCAGAATGGACCAATCTAGCTGAGAAGGTATCTTATGTGGAGCGTAACCTAAGGGCTACTCAGCGCCACTATTTAGCGGATTTTGAGGCCGTGGACCCTTATTTAGAAAACACCCGCAAGATGCAGAGCGCCCGTCTCTCTAGCGTGCGCAGTCAATTGCTCAATGTCATCAGTCAAAGAGATAGCATTCAAATTAAGTTCGACGAACAGCGCGCCAGTTTCCTCTATGAGCTCAACGCTTTCAATGAGTGGGAAAACGAGCTGATGAGCAACAATCTGGATGAGCAAGACGCCAGAATACAGCTTGAAGCCTACAAAAAATCCGTTGCCTTAATGATGGCCAAAATGGACAAGCTGCAAGACGAAATCATCCGTAATATCGAGGAGCACAATTCTATCCTGCGACAGATCAGCAGCAAACTCGAGTTGTATCAAAACTTTGATATTAATCCCCGCTAGGCCTTTTTTCGCCACTTTTTCAACAAGCCGTCTATCATCGCACTTGCATCTTCGGATAGTCTGAAGTAGAGAGAGGCTCCTGCGTAGAACGCTACTATCAAGGCCGAACGTACCAAGATATCCAAATAGACATTCTCCAATCGTGGGATCATAAGACCAATCACCATCGCCAAGGCGATGAGGATCCCAATCCGTACCAAAGACCATTGAAAGGGATGGATCTTGAGTTTGTGCCAGAGATAAGCTAAGCCGACCAAATTGTAGAGTATCAGCCCCGTGCAAGTCGTAATGGCTGCTCCTGTCTCCAACAGATCTGGGATCAATAGGTAGTTACCCAGACACACCAAAGCTAGTACCGCAATATTTGAGTACAGATCAAAGCGAAAATAGCGGGTATTAATTATGATGGCTCGCTGTGAGCCAATAAAGATATTGACCAAGATCCCAAAAGTAAGCCAGCGGATCGCGTTCGCACCGCCCACATATTGAGCCAGATTGGGAGTAAGACGATAGTAATTATCTAGATTGGCCCAAATTCCCACTAATACAAGCCCACCCAAGAGGAGATTATTTAAAGCCGTCTTGCGATAGAGCTCTTTGATTTCATCATAGCTTTTTTCGCGGGCTTGGCGCGCAAAAAGCGGATTGACTACCGCCCCCAGTGCTCTATAAGGGATGGCCACTAATAGCGCCAAATAAAAAGCATTGCTATATACCCCAGCATAATCTTCCCCTGCCAGCGAAGCCAACATCGCAATGTCGAGCTTATTGACCAGCACCAGAACCAAGTCCGATAGAATCGCATATAGCGCAAAGACCGCCATTACTCGAAAGGCTTTGGTGCCCCAAAGACTCGTCTTGAAGGAAAAAGGCAGTTTATTGAGCCAAAGCAGATAGATCAGCACTAGGACCGGCGGCACAAAATAAACGCCCACTATGCCCCAAAGCATTTGATCTAAGTCGATCCATCCGCCCCAATAAATCAGTAGCAAGACCATGAGCCCCAAACGCAATAGAATCTGTTGCAGGAAGTTGGGAACAACCGATTTGAGCAGCGACTGCGAGATCGAATTAAGCACTCGATAAGCCGTAAAAGCCAGCACCAGATAGGGAATCATGTGCAAACGCTCCGCAAAGAGAGGCGCATTATCCTGGAACATCGGTACTAGGATCGGGTAGAGTAGGATGAAGCTTAGACAAAAGAAGGCAAAGCCAACCAAGGCATAGGTCAAAACCATGCCCACAAAAGCCTTCTCCCGTTGCGGATGCTTATAGTAATAGGGAAAGAAGCGCAAAATCAGCTTCGTCACCCCAAACTGCGATACCTCCGCTCCCATCACCATTCCCGCTAGCAGGAGCTCGATGAGGCCGACCTCTTCCTTTAGCAAGAAGACCGGAAATAGCAGCGTCTTATTGACAAAGCCGAGGATCACCCCCACATAATTGGTGAT
>CAZHOC010000844.1:2894-3482 GCA_964534295.1 uncultured Bacteroidia bacterium
GATCGAATTGATAATACCCTGTTTGCCAACTACACCCATAAGCTATACTCCTAATTTTTGCCAAGTGCGGCGCAAATGGATGATTTGTGAATAATAATTGGTAGTACCACTAACGTTGAGGCGTGGCAATATATCGTCTTCCTGCTTGTCGGCATCTAGTTGATATGCCAAGGCCAATTGCTGCGTAAAACCTAGCTCACGTGCAATATCTTTTGCCTCCTGAGTATAGCGTCCAAAGGGAAAAGCTAAAGTTTTGATCTCATGTTGGAGTAGTGATTCTAGTGCCTGTTTGCCTTCGCTTAGTTCGGCCTTTATTTCTGCCGCTGCGCGGAACGCTAAGTCATAATGGCTGTGGGTATGAAATTGCACCTCTACCCAAGGGGAAGCGTCTAGCTCTTGCAACTGCGCGGGACTCATCAAACGCCAAAAGTCTGGGGCATTGGCTGCTATCCAATCTTCTAAACCATATTTTTTGCCGAGCTCGCTGATTTGAGCATCGCGTTCGCCACGGGCGTAGGTCTGAAAATGATCATAAATGTGCTTGCCCGAATCGCTGTAATAATGCTCTCCCCTGCGGCTAAAGGTCTG
>CAZHOC010000845.1:0-2188 GCA_964534295.1 uncultured Bacteroidia bacterium
AGCGCCAAACTTCCTTCCGATGATCCTTGATATAGGAGTCCACATCATATTTGCGTCTCCATTTACGCTTTTGGGAAAGTAAAACCGCTCGCGGATCCCGCACCATATTGATCACCTTGGCTTGAGGGAACATCTCCAAGATTTCTCTCAGGTAGAACAAGTTTTGCGGCGTCTTCTCTCCGGGAATCTCCTTGCCCTGTTCTAGCGTTCTCCGAAGGAGTACTGCCCGATAAATATCTTGCCGATAAAGCTGCTCACGATCCAAAGCTGCTACCAACTCTTGCGCCTCAGAGGCAAACTCCTCGTATTGAAAGCTTTTTAAGACATTGTAACGATCAATAAAGAGTAGGCGCGAAGCCAAGGTAAGAGCTTCCTTCTGATCAATCGGTCTATGGCTATCCTTAACTGACCAGAGCTTTTCAAAGAAGTGAAGTTCGTTGAGAAAGTGCACCTTCGGTGAACGATTGAGCAGACGCATCATGAGCGAGGTCCCACTGCGAGAGTTACCCACTACAAAAATGATATTTTCGGTCTGCTGACTCATATTTTACTTGCTTTTGGCGAGATCAAAGGGATCAAAAATAGGGAGCGACTCATCATCCGAAATAGCTCTTTGGTTTTGGGATGAAAAGCATAGCTCAAATAGGAAGCCAAGGCCTGGGAAATTAAGGTCGCAATGGCGGCTCCTTTGATCCCAAGCCAAGGGATCAACCACCAATTGAGGGCGATGTTGACTACTGCTCCCAGCAAAGTTCGGTAAAGGGTGATCTTTTGCAGATTCTCCGCGATAAGATAATTGCTACTGGCGTTACCCAAAAAGACAAATATCAAGGTCCAACAATGGATCACCAAAATTTGCCCCGCCTCTGCATATTGGGGGCCGAAAAGATACTGCCAAGTCAATAGACTGGGCCCAAATAGAACCATTGGAATGGTAATAGCTAATGCCACCGCTGCCATGAGACTAAAGTATTTTTCTAGTCTCTGATGGTAAAACTCCCTGCTTTTTTTGCGAGCGTTAAGAATGGCAGGAAACAGACCTCCTGCGATGATCGGTCCAAACACAAACCAAACCTCGGATAGGCGCAGGGCGGCTGAATATTGTCCTACTGCTGCCTTGGCTACTGCCTCAGTACCGGGCGTCAAATGCATTAGCATCAGTTGATCCGCCCGCATATAAATAAAGATCACCATGCCCGAAAAAATCATCGGCCAGGCGTCTTTGATCAATTGTTGGAAATAAGACTTATCCCATTGAAAGCCTTGGGGCCAGCCATAATATTTGACGTAAAAGCCAAAATAGGCCAATCCCATCACGGCATTTCTGATACTAAAGGCGACTCCAAACCAAATAAGATCCGCTTTGACATAGATCAAATAGAGTTGGATAGCCGCAAATAGCGCGGTACTTATGCTTCTACTCCAAACAGCGTATTGGGATTTGACTTCGGCTTGAAAAAACTCTTCAAAGGTATCCAGCGTACGAAAAACGGCTGATATCGCCATAATCAATATCAGCGTATTGGTAATATCATCATGGACTCCCTCCGGTAATAGTAGGATGCCACCAAGGATAATAATAACCGTCCCTAGACCGACTATTAAGCGGGCCAAGAGAGCGGTGCCCAATATGGTGCCTCTTTGCTCCGGATCGCCAACTAGATTGCGGATATTGATGCCTTGCAAGCCTAGGCCAATAAATATCAAGAGAAATTGGATGATGGCTTTGCCGTAGTTGAGGGTACCAAAGCCTTCTTCTTGCAGGTAGCGAGCTACATAAGCCGTAACCAAAAAGCTAATCCCCATTTGGAGGATTTTACCGCCGGTAAGCCAACTGATATTTTCCAGGTATTTTTTGACACCCGGAGAAGACTTCAGTTGTATGATCCAATTTTTGAGCACGATTTAAGGGCGATGGCAGCTAGCTGGCTATTTGCGCGCGAGGCGCTTCTGGATGCGTTTGCGCAAAAGGCGCAACAAGGCTTTGATCGGTATATGGCTGTAATAATAGTCAAAGAGATGACCCGGTTCGCGGGCTTCACGATTGATTACGGCAGATTTCTCGACGAGAAAGATATTGTTCCCTTTGATGTTTTGCATGATATTCATCTCAAAGGGTTTGAGCTTATTGCTAAAGCTTTTGATCGAAGACTCGACGGGCTTTTGGGTGAGCACATAAGGAGCCTCA
>CAZHOC010000845.1:2229-3482 GCA_964534295.1 uncultured Bacteroidia bacterium
CCATAAAGGTCTACGATATAGTCATATTCGCCTAGTTCAGGCAAATAATGATTGAGTATAGCAGGTTCTATTTCAAAGTAGGCATCATAGCGGCTATGAGACTCATCTAAAGGCAGAAACTGCAAGGGCGTACGTCCCATTTGCAAGGGGGACTGATAATGATTACCCTCACCATCGAAATGAGTACCTGCATCCATGAAATTGGTCGAGTAAGCCTGAAAAGGCCAAACAAAATACTTGCCTTCTTCGGTCAGATATTTCAGAAAGTGATTGTCCCAAGCGTGAGCCCCCCAATGCTTGGGTTGCTCTGGTATAGGATCCGAGGGACTAAAACCTGTTTTCTGATCCCACCAAGCTCTAAAGGCTCGCCACTGCTTTTGCGTCCAAACTTGGCCCCATGAACAGGGAATCTGTAAGAAGAGAGCAGATGAACCATCAGGTATGGGATAGAACGGCAGATGATGGGCAAAGGAATTATTGATACAACTGTATAAACCAATGCCTGCTACCCGCTCTTCATCTTTGTAGAAGTTAGTGGCTTCTAATGCGTAACCATAAAAATCTGGGGCTAGAAAAAGATCATCCTCAATGATGAGTACAGAACCATACTGCTCTGTCATATCAGCGCAAAGGAGGATATGATCTGGTAGATTGACATTTTCCTCTCGCCAGATTACCTCTTTGGGGCCACGGTCCCATACAAACTCCTGGGCGATGGCAAATACTTCTTCATTTAAGGGATCAGGCGTTAGGGCACGGTCAATACTGATGACCAATTGTACGCCTTCTGGACAGAAAGACCGGGCTAAGGCACTCAATACGCGACGCATAGAGTTGGGGCGGTTGTAGCCCACCACGCAAATAGCTGGTACGTATTCGTATTTACTCAGGTCTGTACTGAGAGTCTCCGATTTACTTTCTACCATAATATCACGGAAGTAAGTGCTTTTAGCCCAATTTTCCTTTGGGAACGGGGTCTATGGCTAAAACTAATTGTCCAAAGCTAATATTTGCTTCCTGATCCGTTTCAGCATTTCTGCCCAAGAAAAATGTTGTTGAGCAAATAGTCGAATTTTATCCCTCATTTCTTCCCATTGGGATTGATTTTGAAGGAGTTGGCTACAATGCTCAACAAAGCTAAGGATATCATTGTTGAAAAAAATCTCTTCCCCATTGACAAAGGGCATTCCCTCTACGCCGATGGGAGTTGTAACGGTAGGCATACCCCGGTGAGCCGCATTGATGACTTTGAT
>CAZHOC010000846.1:0-3477 GCA_964534295.1 uncultured Bacteroidia bacterium
ACTCACCGCCAAAAAGCTCGATAAGCTACCTTTTGGATTTGGGGACTGGCTAGGTACGCAGATACGGAAGATCGTCATTGGCAATTTAAGGAAGCATGGGGTTCCCCTCTCCAAGGTCCATCCCGCCCAGCAATTGCGAGAAACGGGTAAGACCCCGGTCATCGATCTAGGTACGGTCAAACAAATCAAGGAGGGGAAAATCAAAGTCCGCCCTAATATTGATCACTTCAAGGCTCAAAGCGTCCAATTTGTTGATGGTCAGGAGCAAGAAATTGATAGTATCATCCTCGCTACAGGTTATAAAGCGCGCATCGAGGAGTTTGTAGCCAATGCAGAAAAGCTATTGGATCGCCATCAATATCCCAAGAGTCCTGTGGCGGAAGGCGAACACAAAGGCCTGTACTTCATCGGCTTTGACAATTACAAATTGGGGGGCATTTTGGGAACGATCACAACTGATTCGGAGGTGATAGTCAAGGAGATTATGGCTAATTAAGAGAGTATGAAGATCTTGAGGCGAATATTGAGCGTTTCCCTAGTTGCTTTATTAGTGGGAATCATCGCCTTTAACCTGAGCCTTTTTTATCGCCCCAAGTATAAGACTATCGACAATTGCCGCCTCAATCAGGACCTTATCTATCAACTGAGGCACCTCAAAGAAAAGATGCATGATGGCGCGGCCAAAGAGATGCAGGGACTCTACCCTGAGGGCTATGTCTTCATGAATGCACTCTATGGCTTGAGCTGGGCCGAATTACCTAAAGACCTAGCCGTAGAAAGTGATTTATATCAAGAGGCCTTTACAGAAATTAATTGGGCCCTGAGCGAAATCGGATCGGCAGAAGGCAAACGCGTCTTCAATCCCAATCTAGATCCTGCTTATGGCATTTTTTATCTTGGCTGGAGCAATTATCTGTTAGGGAGAAAATTGCAACTTCTGCCGCCAACAGAACGCGATTCCAGTGAAATAGAGCAGTTTTTAGAAAATTGTGAAGCCATCATATCGGCCCTAGGGAATCAGCAAAGTCCCTACTTAGAATCTTATAGCAGATCATGCTGGCCAGCTGATATGGTGGTAGGCATGGCTTCGGTCTCTTTAGGATCCAAAATGGGAGCAGGTGTCTATCAGGAAGAGCTTGACGATTGGCTAAATCAAATCAAACAGAAGCCTGACGCCCTCGGCCTAATCCCGCATTCGGTCGAATGGAAAACGGCAGGCGTCAGGGAGGCGGCAAGAGGAAATTCGCAGAGCCTCATCCTTAATTTTCTCATCGAAATTGACGAGGAGTTCGCACGTAATCAGTTCGAGATTTATAAGGCAAACTTTTTAGACTATCGTCTTTTTTTGCCCGGCATACGTGAGCATCCTAAGGGAGCCGATCAAGATGGAGACATTGACTCGGGTCCAGTGATCTGGGGGATAGGGGGTGCGGCTTCTCTAGTTGGGCAGCGTACTATGGGACTTTATGGAGAATCGGCAGTGGCGATTGGACTGAGAAATAGCATCGAGACCTTTGGCTTGGGGATGACCCTCAAAGGCAAGAAAAGCTATTTGTTGGGCAAGCTCCCAATCGCGGATGCCTTTATCGCTTGGAGCAATTCGATTGAAGCCTACGAGGAGAATCGTTTGGTCAGCAAGCAAAAATGGCGTTTTAAAATTCAACTGATCTCTTTGCTGCTAATTGTGGTGTTGGGCTTTGTAGCCTTTCGAATATGGTAAGTATTATGAAAACTCCCTCCTACTCCCTCATCATTTACTGCTTGATTTTTGGCCTAAGCTGTCAAAGCGTTCCCCAACAATCAGACCTAGCCTGGAGCAAAACCCAACTCTTATTCGAAGACGATGGCACCCAAGACTGGCAAGCCAAGTGGATGCTGGATGGGCAGCGCTCCCAAGTCATCAATAGCAAGCAGGGTATGGAACTAATCGCAGGCCCTGAAGCAAAAAATGACACCTGCCATACCGTGCTCTGGACCCAGCAGACTTTCGAGGGTAATATTTGCATTGAGTACGACTACACCCGCACCGATACGGCCACCCGCTACGTCAACATCATCTACTTTCATGCCACTGGCGAAGGCAGTGAGGACTACCCAAGCGATATCGCCCTTTGGAACGATAAACGAGTGGTTCCGCATATGCGGACCTATTTCCACAATATGCGAACCTACCACATTAGCTATGCAACATCGACCCCCGAGCGCGATTACATCAGATTACGGCGCTACAATCCTGAGCTGAAGCGACTCAAAGGCACCGATATCAAAGAGGACCATTTTGAGACCGGGCTCTTTCAAAAGGATGTAACTTATCATGTGCAGCTCTGCAAATACGAAGGCCAAATTGAGATGCATATCCAAAACAAATCCACTCCCGCCGACAGTTTAGTTTGCAAGTGGGATGTATCAGCCTTCCCAACTTATGAAGCAGGTCGCATAGGCTTACGCCATATGTATACCCGCAGCGCCCGCTATCGTGATTTCAAAGTATGGCGTATCGAATAGGATAAGCCTATCTTGGCCATTAGAAGCAAAAAAACATGAGTGAAAAGCAAGAACTCGATCGTAATCAAATTTGGATGATCATCTTGATCGCCATTCCCGCCAGCATGTTGATGAATCTGGGCCAGAGCTTTGCGCCGGATGGAGATATGAACCAGTCCCTTTACAGTGGCTTATTTGCTGGATTAGGGGGTTTGTTAGGTCTAGTTACGCATGCGCTGACCAAAAATGGCACCACTATGGGCAAAGTAATTGGCGCTTTGTTTTTATTGGTGGTCTGCGGGGTCGTTTTGATGATCGTAAATGCTTAAGCAATCATAATCGTGGAAATAGATCACATTTTCATCTTCTCAGATCAAGATGGCCGTGAGGCAGATCAGTTGGTCGAAGCTGGCTTTTGGGAGGGCAGTAGTCGGGTGCACCCTGGTCAGGGAACGCGCAATCGCAAGTTTTACTTCGACAACTTTTTCTTGGAGCTATTATGGGTGCATGACGAAGCTGAGATTGAGCGTTCCGCGGAAGCGACCGTCAAACAACTAGGGCAGCGATCGCAGCACACTCAAAATGGCCAATCTCCCTACGGCCTTTGTCTAAAAAACGCCAAGAGCAGCGATCCTGTCTTTGCCAAGAGCGATTTTTATCAACCAGCATATTTTCCTGAGGGTTGGCCGATCGCTACTTTGCCGCATATGGATGCACCACAACTACCCTGGACTTTCCGTCTCCCCTTTCGCAATGCCCCTCCCAGACCAGACGAACCCAGAGAGCACCACAATGGCGTCAGGCGTTTGACCAAGGCGACTTTTTTGCTTCCTGCGGAGAACGCTCAGCATGCTTTTTTGCAGCATTTTGAGGAGGACCCTTTGGTCAATTTTGAGACTGCAGATCAGCTGGGACTTATTCTAGAGTTTGATGATAAGCGACTAGGCGAGGAGATCACTATGTCCAGTCTTGGGCTATCTCTTCTTCTTTAGG
>CAZHOC010000847.1:0-3470 GCA_964534295.1 uncultured Bacteroidia bacterium
TAATGTACTCCACAAATTGACCAACAAGAAAGGAATCCTCAAGAAGGATAAAACTCCTGAAAATAAAACGGGCTATACCTTAGCATAACCGCTTAATTAATCGCGGCTACCGCTCACTTAAAAGTCCTAGATACTATCGGTCGTGTTTCCCACATTGGGGATGCACGACCGTTTTTTATTGCTATACCATGAAAACTTTCGCATCGCTGCCTGAGGACTTTTTACATTTTGTTTGGAGGACACGTCAGTATGAACCACTGATATTAAGGACCACGGATGGAAGAAGGCTTGAGGTACGAAGTCCCGGAGTATGGAATCATGACCAAGGTCCTGACTTTTCTTATGCTAGACTAGTGCTGGACGGTTTGACCCTGCTGGGGATGGTGGAAATTCATGTACATAGTAAGGATTGGTATCTGCATAAGCATGATGAAGATCCTGTTTACAATCAAACGGTTTTGCACCTTGTACTGCAAAGCGATGGTCGGCGGATTCTGCGGGAGGATGGGACTTCGATTCCGGAAGTTTGTATCGAATCCTATCTCAAACCTGCGGTAATTCGCCGCTATCTGCGATTTAAAGAAACCATACATGGCGTTCCCTGCAAGGACCTCCTTCCCAGCGTACCTATGAGCTATAAGCGAAACTGGGTGGAACGCATGGCGGTAGAACGAATGGAAAGCAAGGCTGAACATTGGGAAAAGCGGTTACAGTCGAGTGCTGGAGATTGGGCGCAAATTTGTTGGGAAGCTTTATTGAAGCAGATGGGAAGCCCAGTTAATGCTGAGAGCTTTATAGAGCTGGCGCAACGCTTACCTTTTAAATTGATGCATAGCTACCATGAAAATTTTTTAATTGGCGAAGCGCTAATGTTTGGTGCTTTGGGAATGTTGGAAAATAAAATCGGAGATGAGTATTACCTGCAATTAAAAAATCATTGGGACTACTATGGAGCAAAACACAAATTAAAAAATCAAGTGCCGCTGCTCCTTAAATTTTCCCGCATGCGCCCAGCCAATTTCCCTACCATTCGAATTTCACAATGTATTGACCTGCTTAGCCAAATACCCAATATCGCTGATCTCTTGTTGGAACCTGAAAAATTTAAGTCTCTCGCTAGCAAAGTTAAGGTCAGCCCATATTGGGAAAACCATAGTCGCTTTGGCATCGAAACTAAAAAAAGGAAAAAGCCTCTGGGAGAGAATCAATTAAATGTTTTACTCCTCAATGTTGTTGCCCCCATTTCCTTTTTATATCATCGGCATCATGCTACGCTTGAAGCAGATCATTTTGAACGATATCTGGCAGGCATAAAGCCAGAAAAGAATAAATATACCCGCCTAATGGCTGAGCTAGAGTTTCCCAACGATAATGCTTTTTTCTCTCAAGGACTCCTTCATCTATATCGCAATTATTGTTTGGAGAAACATTGCCTGCAGTGCCAAATAGGGCAGAGCCTACTTGTTTCCTCTCCAAAAACAATCTAAATTCCCTCAGACACCCAAAAATTGCCTTAAGATGTTAATTCCATTTGTCCGGAATACCCTCCTGACATGCCTTGCCGCTCTTTTGCTGTTGTCCTGCAATCGTCAGCCTAATCGTGCTTTGGTAATCAGTCAAGTACAAGCCGCTGCTCAGTTGGCTACGGTGGAGTATGTGGTAAGCAAAATTATCCTTGGTACTAAGGAGAAAAAAATCGTTGGTATCAAATTAAAAGATTCTGATTTTTTAGCAGAAACAGAAGCCCGCATCAAAGCAGGAATCGATCTGCAAAAAATCCGCATGGAGGATGTCGAAGTAGAAGGGAATCGAATTAGCATCCATTTGCCTCCCGTCGAAATTTTAAATTTTTCCTACCCAGCGGAGAATTTTAAAATTGATTTTAATTACTACGAAAGTAATCGCGGCAATCGCCTTAGTCTCGACGACTTGGAACGATTTTATCGCATAGGAGAGCTGGCAATCCGACGAGATATGCAATTTTTGGGCATTGAGAAAACCGCTCAGCAGCGTACGCGCGTAATGCTAGGCGGCTTGCTCAAAGCCGCTGGCTATGAAGAGGTTTATCTCGAATTCGAACCCATGGACTATAGCCCCGCCGAAGCCTATCAAGAGGCTTGGGACAATATTCGTAACATCATTTCTGGAAACTAAACACACACACGCATGTTTGCAGATGAAATAAAATGGCTCGTAGGGATGCTGCTTGTCGTCGCGGTATTGGCGGCTGGTCTCATATTTTTCGTGCCCAAAGGATTTTTTGGTAAGCTCTTTGGCTCCGAAAAAGTAACCATCGCAGAGTCTCCGCTCTCCATCAAAGAAATTAATGGCATAGGCGAGTTAATCTCAGCCGAATTTTATGGTGAAGTCATCCACCCACTGGTTCGCGGTAACAAAGCGGAGAACAACGATGACTTAAAAAAATATTATGACGCGCTCTACACTCAAATTCAAGAGTTGTATGATGAGAATAATGTACCGCGTGGGCTATTTAATAAAAAGCTAGATCCTGATAAGACCTGGAAGGAGGTCATGGGAGCGCTAAAGCATTTGCCGATCCACGAATCCGAAAACTTTCAAGGCGTCAAGAAAATTGCGGGCATGGAATTTAGCGATGATCTTGCCTTTGCGAAGTTTGTCAAGATGACCAATTGGGATGCCTTTAGACGTGATCCAGCCCGCCAGAGAGGTATTGACAATTTTTTTGCTAAGTCTCGTTCCCTCAACGAATTACAACAACGCGAAGCGCTGGAGTACGAACTGGAACTTACTTATCTCGGTCGTGGATGGGTGAAGGCTGGCTATCGATTAGGCCAGCTTAAAGAAGAGCAGCTTGTTCGTCGCAACGACACTCTTTTCATTCAAAATGTCAATCCCGAAATCCTCAATGCCGATATCAATCCTTGGTTTATTCCACCCACTAAAGGCTACAAAAGAGGCTCTCCCGGCTTTGAACTTTTGCGAGCTCGCATTGATGGCGAAGATGTTGAAAACCTCGATACAGGTAGAGGTACCAATCGCGATAAGAAAAAGCGAATTCCATTTTGGGCCATAGACGATGCCAAGCGTGAAACCAAATTCCAACTGCTCAAAGAGGCTTTTGAGCGTCATATTTTGGATTCGGCCCGTGTCTCCGCCGAACGCTCACTGCTACAGTTATTTCAACTGGTAGAGCCGGATAGTAGCCTTCAATTGGCTTCAGTGCAATTGGTGCCAACACCCCTCTATAGCTTTGGGCAAGAGTTGACAGCTGATGCTTATTGCCTCAGTCGAGTGGATGTGGATAGTTTACAAGCCCGCTACGCGCGCGACACCGAAGCCTCCGAAAACGAAGATCTTTCCGTAGAGGCGCGCAAGGCTCAGTGGCAAAAATTCGTTCGTGAGCTAGATGGTCTGCTGCTTTGCCGCAAAAACTACCCAAGCTGGTACGACTTCAAAGAAAATGTATTGAACTAGGGGGAATAACCTCT
>CAZHOC010000848.1:0-3463 GCA_964534295.1 uncultured Bacteroidia bacterium
AATGGATCAAATGGATCCCAGCAATATTGAGCGTTTGGCTCGCCGTTTTGATAGTACAGCCACTTCGTGGAACGCTGCTATCGATCCAGCTACCCTCGGCCAAATTTTGAATAATATTGAGCGAATCACCGCTCGCCTTGATCGTCAAAGCGCCCAAATCCCCGTGGAAAAATTAAGTGCTGATGCTGAATCCACCTTAGATGAGGTGCAAACATTATTAAGTCAAACAAATAGTTTAATTGGACGCATCGATAGTTTGAGCGCACGATTAGAAGCAAAAATGTTAAGTCAGGGTGAGCAACTTCTTGAGGATGCCTCCCAAAGTCTAGAGCGAGTTGATAAACTAGTTTTAGAGGCAGAAAATCTTATCCAAAAACTGGACAATTCCGAGACATTTGCGGGCAAAGCCCTCAATGATCCTGCCTTTGCTGCAAGAGTGGACAGTACACTTTGGCATCTCAATCGGACTTTAGGTCAAATTCATGACCAAAAGGTGATCGTAGGCTTACGGCGGAAATAAAAAATAGATACGAATTTAGGGGGATGATATTATTCATTCCGCTGATCCTTTTTTTGTGGAGGGCGTGAAATTTGGTTAGCTTGCAATGCCTAATTAACACGATATATGCGGGATATTTTCAATTCCGACCTCCTTTTCATTCGCTTCGTCTCTACTACTTTGATAAGTTTAGGGCTCATGCTAGGCCTGCTAGGTCTATCGTGTAAGCTTTTCTATTGGGGATATTGTGATGTTAATTGGGTGCCATTTTTTGGAGGCCGTACTGATATCCCTCGAGATTTGACTAATCTCAATTTGCCTTTAGCCATGCTGGCTTTAGGATTTAGTTCTCGTTTATTTACCGCTTTTGGCTGGGCTGTCTGTCAATTGGTTTTGATCGTTTTGATCACCTTTTTTGGCTGGCTATCCTATAGCTTGTTGAGCTATCCTGAACTATTTATGGTCTCTAATTCACCACCCGCGATGGTGGCACAGTCAGTGCCTCATATCGAATCTATCGTGGTCAATATGGGGCTGGTGTTTATCTGTGCCCTGTCTATCTGGTATTTATTGGTTCCTCAGGTGAGAAAGCTTTATTGGTAAATATGCAAAACCAACATTTGGTCGCCCCCTCAATCTTAGCTGCTGATTTTAACCGCCTTGGTAAAGACATTGAAATGATCAATCTGTCTGCTGCAGATTGGATTCATTGTGATGTGATGGATGGTAGTTTTGTACCCAATATTTCTTTTGGGATGCCCATCCTAAAAGCAGTCAAAGAGGTAGCGACAAAGCCTCTAGACGTGCATTTGATGATTGACGCTCCTGATCGATATATAGAAGCGTTCCACGCAGTGGGGGCAGATATCCTAACCGTCCATCAAGAAGCTAGCACTCACCTTGATCGTACCCTCCAAGCGATCAAAGCTCAAGGCATGAAGGCTGGGGTAGCCCTCAATCCCGCTACGCCTGTATCCACAGTTCAGCACGTTTTACATCTTGCCGATCTTGTTTTGCTGATGACAGTAAACCCTGGATTTGGGGGGCAATCGTTCATCCCTTATGTTGTGGATAAAGTGGCTGTCTTAAAGGAGATGATCACCCAGAGCGGATCTAATGCCTTAATCGAGATTGACGGAGGCGTGGATGACAAAACTGCTATTCCACTTTTAGAAGCAGGAGCTGATGTGTTGGTTGCAGGCAGCTATGTCTTCAAATCAGCCAACCCCTCTCATACCATAGCAAAGCTCAAGCAGACGCGTTCCACGAAGTTGGCCTAATCTCAAGGGGAAATAATTTCAACCGCATTTTTCTTGCCTCCAAAACGATAATAGAGGGAGGTAGTAATTTTATAGGAAGTCGTAAGCTGAGTGCCTTCGAGGGCTCGGAATACAGGAATATTGCCTGAGATGCGCCAATAGGCTTTTTGCCCAATGTTGAACTGCAGTCCAGGGACAATATCTAGCCAATGTCCGCCTGTATTGGCAAATAAATTGCCATCGATTTGATCGGTCCCTACGGTACGATAGCGAAGTAGTACGCTAGGATCGAGCATTAACTTGCCCAGTAATATACGATCACTAATGCCCAATTGAAGTTGGTATTCATTACCGAAGCGATAGGATTGGACGTTGTTGTAGGTTCGATTGGTGCCTGAGTAGCGAAAGGTGCCCAAAGCGAATAAATTGGTGCTGGGGCGAAGAATCCCGCTGTACTGATAAAAGCCCCAAAGCATCGCATCCCAAGCACCTGTCCCAGGTTGTAGGTCTGCAGGTAAAATAATCCCCCTTTCATCACGATGATTGGCTCTGCCTAATGGGACTTTAGGCCCTGCGCCTATCACGGCCTGATGCTTACTATTGGGGCGGGAAGCCAGGAGGTTATAGCGAAAGAGAAAAATAGCATCTCCTAGTCCGGTATTGATAGTGATGTCAGGATCTCCAAAGGTGGAAATAATGCGTTCCTGCCTCACCACCGAAAATAAGGTGCTAATCGAGAAAGCTGGGCTGATGTCATAGCTAGTTTCAAGTAGAAACGAATGGGTATTCCTGATGCGGGTATCATCATTTAGCTGCTCATTGCCGCTAAAAAGTGCCTGAAGGTGATTCCAATCGTAGGTAAACTGGAGTTGTAGCGTACCTTGCTCTTGGGTGGCCAGACCAAGGTTGCTTGAGATAGGGACTCCGCCCGAGCAACAGGCTTGGGCAAGGATAAAATGGGGGAGAAGGCCGCAAATCGCTAAGAGGAGGAGCTTTTTCATCGCAAAAAGGATAATTCAAGATAAAAAATCAGCAACAAAGGCCGCTAAAACCGTAAAATTGACGTTAAATATGAAATGCTGCGAACTAAATGTTTGTCTGGTAGTTTACATCCAAAGCAAAGGGAAAAATTTTGGTAGGACTATTATACGTACTTGCGCTGCTAATTGTATTACACGATAGCCTTATGATCTATGGGCTTTTGCGTATACATAATGGTCGCAAACCTTGGTATTCCATTACCATCGGAGCACTATGTATTTTGGGAGCTGTCTTTAGTATGTGGTTCTTGAGCTGGGAAGTTCTCGTTATCAGCTTTGCTGTTTGTAGACTGCTATTGATGATAGATACGATCGTCTCTACCTGGAATCGTAATCGTAGTTCCCTCATCCTTCCGATCAACTTATTGATGGTAGCAGGAAGCTTCACCGCTTATCTTACGAAGCATTGGTGGATCTTCGCACTCAGTTATCTTTTGTTCTGGATTGGTTCCTATTTAGTGGCCCGCCAAAAAGCCTACAATAACTACCCTCATTAAGGCAGTTTTTACGAGAAAGGGTAAATTTTTTCAATTTTTTTGCGACAGGATTTGCACCGTAAATAAAAAACGCTTTCCTTTGTAATCCCATCGAAAGAAGGGTCAAGCAAGAGTAGCTCAGTTGGTAGAGCACAACCTTGCCAAGGTTGGGGTCGCGAGTTCGAATCT
>CAZHOC010000849.1:0-3463 GCA_964534295.1 uncultured Bacteroidia bacterium
TGACTGGAAAGCTCCACCATCGAGATTGTAGAGATAAGGCACGACCCCACCAGCGCCTGCCAGGGCTACTAAGCCGTTATCGTTGCCAAAACAGTCTATGTCTTTTTGAGTGAGCACATTCAACTCCAGCGAATCAGGTTCACTCAGGGTCAGACTAATACTATCAACACAGCTACTATCATCTGCTACCCAGAAATTATAATCTCCAGCGCTGAGACCTGTGAAGAGACTATCTGCTTGAAAATTGAGGCTATCGAGCGTAAAAGCATAAGGCAAAGTCCCCCCTGTAGCCTGTAGCCTTACCCAACCAGTGCTTTCGCCAAAACAGCCAATGTCAGTTGCTGTAACTAATTGGAGGATCAAAGAATCAGGTTCGCTTAGGGTGATAGGAATCTCCGTTACACAGGCACTATCATCTACCACCGTGACTTCATAGTTACCCGCAGGGAGTTGAAAGAAGGCGCTATCGGGCTGAAAGTTGAGGCTATCTAAAGAGAATTGGTAAGCAGGACTTCCGCCATTGGCATCGATGATAAAGCCCCCTTCCGAGTTGCCAAAGCAATCAATGTCTCTTTGAAACAATATCCCAGCAGTCAAAGGCTGAGGCTCTATAATCGTCAAAGGCAGAGTCAAATCACAAAGGCTGTCGTCTTGGACGGTGATGGTATAGTTTCCAGCTGTGAGGTTGGCAAAGACACTATCTGGCTGGAAGTTGACTCCATCGAGCGAAAATTGGTAAGGTGCTCGCCCTCCACTACTAGTGAGCCGAACCAAACCTGTATTGTTGCCCGCACAGTCAACGTCTTTTTGGACAGCAATGGCAGCATTGAGTGGCGTTGGTTCAAAGATTTCGAAGGGGATGGTAACCTGACAATTGTTCGCGTCAAAGAAATAGACTGTATCCCTTCCCGGTCCGAGATTGGTTACCGAGAGCACATTGGAAAAATTGACATTGTCGAGGCTATATTGATAAGGAGGCTGTCCCCCTACTCCTTGCAAAGCAAGGGCACCATTATTGGCACCAAAACAGTCGATATGTTTGTAAGTAGTAATCTGTGCGAAAAGGCCCGTAGGCGTCCGAATCGTATCACTGATGGTCGTTTCGCAACCATTTGCATCTCTGACAAGCACTGTATAAATGGCGGCACCAAGCCCGGTGAAGTTACCTGTGGTGTTAAAATTAAAGCCAGCGTCGATAGAGTACTGATAACCTCCTGTACCTCCGGCAGCAGCTACATCCAAAACTCCATTACTATTACCAAAGCAGTCTACGTTTTGCAGATTCGTCACCGCTGCAGAAAGGGGCGCAGCTGGTTCACCGATGACAAATGGGATGGTATCCGTACAGCCCAAAGCATCAATCGCCACAGCTTGGTAAGTACCTGCTAAGAAGGCATTACTACTTTCAGGACTATTGTTGCTGGTTAGTTGATCTACTACCCCACCTACATTATCAAGCCAAGTGTAGGTATAGGGCCCGGTTCCCGCAACGCTTATCTCTGCAATACCTGTTGGTTCTCCAAAACAGGGCACATCCAAAGGAGCCACACTCATCTGGAAGGGACGTACGCTCACCTGCATCTGATCCGTATTGGTACAGCCATTGCCATCCGTTAAGGTCATGGTATAAGGAAAAGTTCCCGGTCCAGTGGGGGTAAATGTGGGTTGAAGGAGCGTACTATCATTTAAAAACTGTTGAGTACTCCAACTGATCGTTCCCGCAGGGTTATTAGTAGAACCCAAAGTCAGGGTTTCATACTCACAGATGGCAAAATCCGGCCCTGCATCAACTATTGGCAAAGGAAATACGGTCAGGTTTACCGTATCAGAAACTTGGCAGCCATTATTATCAGTGCCAGTCCCAATGACCATCATGGAAGCGTTCGCTGTCAGCGTAATACTTGCGCCAGCTCCTAAATTATTGCCGGCCCCATCAGTCCAATTGTAGCTAGTAGCACCACTCGCTAAATAGGTAACGGATTCTCCGAAACAGACTGAGGTGTCAGGGGCAATGGAGACAAGCGGCAAGGGATTGACATTGACAGTTTGATTTACAGTGTCGCGACAACCAAGCGGGTCAGTAACAATGGCCTCATAAGTCGTAGTCGTCAGCGGGAAAGCTGAGGGATTTTTTAGACTTGGATCATCCAGCGTTGCTGTAGGACTCCACTGATAAGTCCCTCCCCCATTAGCATTGAGGGCAATTGTATCTTCAGCACAGATCGTAACATCATTGCTGGCCGATGCGGTAAACACATAAAAGGTAAGCTGGGTATCCGCCACACAATTGAATTGGTCGGTTACGGTAACGGTATATAAAGTTGTCTGGCTAGGAAAAGCTTGAGGATTTGCGACATTCGGATCACTTAGACCGGCTGCGGGAGTCCAACTATAGGTGATGCCGCCTGTGGCTAACAATCCAACACTATCACTAGGACAAAGGACTGTATCTGCAATCACCGTGGGTAATGGCGGGGGATGGACGGTTACGTTTTTGGTGACGCTATCCTGACAGCCATTGATATCGGTAACTACCAGTTTAACCGGATAAACACCAGCAGAGGTAAAAACATGATTGGGATTGGTTTGATTGCCTATGCTCCCATCGCCAAAATCCCAGTCCCAGGTGGCGATATTGCTAGCCACCGGAGTGCTGCCCGTACAAGCAGAATCTGTAAAAACAAAGTTAACAGGTACATTTAGGCATTGATCGTAATTACTAAACTCAACCTCATAGTTTGATATCAGATTATAGGAGAAGTCGCTATAGCGAACGTTGGGTTGACTGTAATTGTAAAAACCAAAGCGCCCGGGTTCGTAGCAGCCTGGCACATCAAAAATGGTATCACTATTAACGAGGATCGTTACCCGAGTAGGGGTATACAACAAAGTGAAGTCGTAATCAGTAAAAGCATTCCATCCTTGCGTATTGCCATAGTTAGTTGCAATGGGAGTACAAGTAGCAGATGGCACATGGTCCCAAAAGGAAGGCCAGTAGTTGGCCACCCCCGGTTGCACGATCCCTTGAATACGACTTAAGGTGTAGCCTTCTTCTGCTAAGTACTGACCGCCTTTCATTTGATTGAGACGTTTCCAATCAAACAAAAAGAAATCGTATTGATTCAGGACTGCTTTGGGCTCTTTATAGCCAAAGACAAAGCCTACAAAATCATCATCTCCGCTATCTTCGATGCGGATACGCCCATTGATCCTAACGTTAAGGAAAGTGTCGGGGCTTACGTAGAATGTAGGATCCCCATTGATGGTTTGAAAGACCGAGGTCCCGCCTCCTTGTACATTCCAATTACCGTTGGCAGCATAACCTTCTTGTATCCAGGTATTGAAATCGATGTCTGTTTGACACTGAGCCCAGAGCTGGGACCAGCTTAAGCTGATCAAAGCCAGCAAAAGTAGTTTTTTCATGAATTAGTCCGATTCTTCTATCCGATTATAGCTGCCTGAC
>CAZHOC010000850.1:0-3463 GCA_964534295.1 uncultured Bacteroidia bacterium
TTGGGGTGCTTTCTTAGTGATTGGACAAAATACTCCTTTGCAGGAGAAGAAATACTGGCCGTGGATATTAGGGATTGGGGCATTACTAATGGGAGGGATTATCGCTTATCCGAAGATGAAAAAAGTTGCCTAATATATCTGAGTCATTGGTAGAGGGATAAACGTTCCGCGCAGCGGTGAACTTCCCAAAAATCACCCAATGAGAGCTAAAGCATTAATCTGTTTGATTTTTATTCGCTAGACAAATTCCTTGTAAAATCAGCGTGGAAAATATGATTGTGGGAAGGCTTTATTATCTTAAGTCAAAAGGACTAATCCCACCTATATGAACCAAATTTTTCGCGTAGAGAAGCAAAATATATTTCAAGTTGACAGAACTCAGGTCGCTCTTGCCGATTTAAAGGAGGGAGAGGTACGCTTGGCCATCGATAAATATGCCTTTACCACGAATAATATCACTTATGCGGTCAGTGGTTTTAAATTGAAGTATTGGAACTTTTTCCCTGCCGAAGAGCCTTATGGGATTATTCCAGTTTGGGGTTATGCGAAAGTGATAGCCTCTGAGCATTCAGAGATTAAGGTCGGTGAACGCTACTATGGTTATTATCCGATGGCAACCTATTGTACCGTGATTCCTCATAAAATAAAGACCTTTGGGTTTTCAGATAGCGTTGCTCATCGTCAGGAGATGGCCCCGGTTTATAATCAATATTTAAAGGTAAAGAATGAGGAAAAGCAAGAGGCTGCGGTAGATAATTTTACGCCGATCATTAAACCGCTTTTTGCCACCTCTTTTCTGATCTATCAATTCCTAAAATCTCAGGCTTTTCTGCAGGCAGAGCAAGTAATCATTACCAGTGCCTCTTCTAAAACCAGTCTAGCATTGGCTTTCAATCTGCGTCAGCATAGTGCTCAAGATGGAAAGAAGATTGTGGGTCTTACCTCTGCGCGGAACGCTCAGTTTGTGCAAGGCACTGGCTACTATGACACTGTATTGGCTTATGACGACTATCGATCTGTTGACAGTGCCAAAACGGTGATCGTAGACATGAGTGGTAATCACGGCTTGCTGCAAAACTTATCTCAGCTACTCGGGGAGCTTATCCAGCACATTGCTTTGGTAGGTCTTACTGATTGGAAGGCTGCTGGACGCTTTTCTAACATTCCAAAGGCTCAGTTTTTCTTCGCCCCTAATCACTTCAAAACTTTTTATCAGGAATATGGGGCCGAGCGCGCTAACCAGATGCTCAATGATGCGCTTGCTGGTTTTATTCATGATATGAAGGAGTTGACGGAACTTGAGTTTATTAGGGATCCGGAGACTTTAAGTAAGCTCTACTTGGAGATGGTCGATGGGAAGGTCGATCCTAAGAAAAGTTATTTGGTGAAGATGGGCTAGGGGCTGCTTCGCAGAACGTTTGGTTTTGAATTACTTTCCAATACAAAACTTCGAAAAGATATTCCCTAGCACCTCATCTGTCGTAATCTCGCCCGTAATCTCTCCAATATAATGCAACACCCTGCGGATATCGATTGCCATTAAATCGCCGCTGATGCCCATGTCCATGCCTCCTTGCACTTCTTCAAGTGCTTCGAGCGCTTGCTTGAGGGCGTTTAGATGGCGGACGTTGGAAATAAGGGTAGTTTGCTGGTGAGAGGCGTTGAAGCGTTGGACCAGCAATAGCATGCAGTCTTTGACAGTGGTCAGGTTGAGTTTTTGTTTGGCGGAGATGTCGACTCTGACGTAATCATTGCTGCCGCTGCCTTCGGTGGCTTCATGCCAGGCAATTGGGTCGGGGAGAAGGTCCGTTTTGTTGCTGATGAGTAGGACTTCAGTATTGGCAGGCAGGGCAAGGCTTTCGACATAGGCTTGGGCCTCGGCGGGTGATTCGGTCGTTACGTCAAAGACGTAAAGGACTAGGCTTGCGGCCTGAGCGAGTGCCAAGGCTCGATTCACGCCTTCGGCCTCGATGACATCTACGGTCTGGCGTAGACCGGCAGTATCCATCAGACGAAACTCTATGCCTTCGATGATGATGCGATCTTCAATGACATCGCGGGTGGTACCGGCTATATCAGAGACAATGGCACGCTCTTCGTTGAGGAGGGCATTAAGAAGCGTGGATTTACCGGCATTGGGTTTGCCCATGATGACCGTTGGGACCCCTTTTTTGAGGGCATTACCGAGACGAAAACTATCGATGAGGGCTTGCAGGTGCGTGCGTATGCGCACGATCATCTCTTGAAACTGGGTTCGATCCGCAAATTCTACGTCTTCTTCGCCAAAGTCTAATTCCAGCTCAATCAAGGAGGTGAAATTGAGGAGCTGCTCGCGGAGCGTTTTGAGTTCGTCGGAGACGCCCCCTCGGAGCTGTTGCATGGCGATGCGGTGGGCGCCTGCAGAATTAGAAGCAATCAAATCAGCGATGGCTTCGGCCTGGGCGAGGTCCATCGCGCCATTGAGATAGGCTCGTTGGGTGAATTCCCCTGGCTCTGCCAAACGACAACCCTGATCTACTAGCAATTGCAGGACTTCCCTTAGGATATAATCACTGCCGTGGCAGGTGATCTCCACCGTATCTTCTTTAGTGAAGGAGCGGGGGCCTTTGAATACCGCAGCGAGCACTTCATCTAATACTTCTTGCTCTTTCATGACGCGACCAAAGTGTACACTATTGGGTTGAGCGTTCGCGAGTGAGCGAGAAAAAACGCCATCGACTAGCTCTATCGCCTGAGCGCCCGAAACCCGAATCAAACCTAAAGCTCCACTGCCTGGGGGAGTCGCTATCGCTACTATGGTATCCTGCTGATGCATGGCGCAAGTTAGGCAAAATTGAGCGTTCCGCGCAGCGGTGAAAAAGGAAAAGAACAAGCCAAAGTAGTCACAAAAAAAGGGACCCATTCTATAGGTCCCTTCATTTTTTATCTTGTGGATTTTAGTCCAATACTTCGATTTGTTCTTCTTTGTGACCAAGATAACCTTGACCGTTTAGACCTTCGATGGTAATGAGGAAAGCCCCATCGGTATCGGCAGTGTAAAAACGCACAGTGGCTTGGCCGGTGGAATCCGTTTGTACGAGTGGATTCCAGTAAAGCGTGGTCCGAAGGTCAGGTAAGGCATGACTCTCTTGCTCAGTAGAGTAGTCTGGCGAATAGAAGGTGCGTGTGGCATGAAAACCAGACCACTGAGTCCTGAGCACACCTAAGCGCTCTGTTTCATCTCCGCCTGGGGTGTAGCCATCTTTGGTGTAAACGGCTACTACACCGCCACCACCACGCATACCATAACCTGCGGCTTGGGCACCTTTCAAGATATCAACGCGTTCCACTTGGGCCATCTGAATAGCTTCTAATACGGAGGCATCCACAAAGGTTCCATCCAGAATGTAGGCGGCTTCTACCACGCCATTGAGGCCGATACCACCGCGCATGGTTACAGAATAGGCGCCGATATTTCCTGAGA
>CAZHOC010000851.1:0-3462 GCA_964534295.1 uncultured Bacteroidia bacterium
CTTAATACAGGTAATCCCAATTGGTTCAAAACCTATGAGATAGGTGCTCAGGACTTTTTGCATGGGATCGAAGTGGCCAATAATGGAGACTTGATGGTAGTCGGACAAACCGATGTAAGAGGATTGCAAGCTCAAAATGACTACTGGTTTATGCGACTGGATCCACAAGGCAATTTGATCTGGAGCAAAGTCTATGGCACGAATGCTGAGGAACGGGCTTTTGAGGTAATCAATGTGCCTAGTGGGGGCTTTGCCGTAGGCGCTTTTGGCGATAATTTAGGCGGAGGAGATACGGACCTCTGTGCCATTCGGACGGATGACAATGGCAATATTCTTTGCTTATGGCACTCCGGACGCAGACGTGGATTTTCAGTTTTCTCACTACAATATCGGTAACAATCTAGCAGGTGGATTTTGGTTAGGCAGTAGTACTTATACCGCTAATTTTAACGTAAATCCCATTGTGATTTTCACGGACTCCACTGGTAATAGCGGAGGACTTTGCCAAGAGTACCCACAATCGCTCACCACCCTCAATACTACACCCACTATTGCTCAGCCTAGCCTTGGTGTAACGGCCTTTGGCTTTTCTACCCCAGCCCTGCCCACCGTCCAGTCTTATACGCCCAATATTGTAGAGCTTTGTCCCCAAGAACAATTATACCTTGGGCCTGATACTATACTTTGTCCCAATCAAAGCCTTACCATAGGGGTGATTCCTTCTAGTAGCGCCACTTATTTATGGTCGACTAATGGTACTGGGCCTAGCATCACCGTCAATCAAGCTGGCACATATTGGTTAGAGGTGATACAAAACGGCTGTCCACGACGAGATACAATCGTCATAGACTTCCATCCTGATATAGATTTGCTTCCAACTCTCAACACCAGTATCTGTTTAGGCGATAGTCTGGAGTTAAGCGTTCCCCAAGGGGTGAATAACTGGCAATGGAGCACTGGCAGTACAGACTCAAGTATCGTATTGCAGCAAGGCGGAATCTATACTTTGAGCGCCTCCACTAGTTTTTGCGACTATACTGATAGCATTAATCTAGCCATCGTAAATCCCCCCAATATCTCCTTGGGGCCTGACACTAGCATCTGTCCTCAATCTCAATACTTGCTGGATGTCTTTAGGCCAGGAGCTACTTACCTCTGGCAAGACGGCAGCATGCAATCAGATTTGACGGTGGTGGATAGTGGACTTTATGCCGTAGAGGTAATCTTGACTCCTTGCGTAGTGCGAGATTCCGTTAACATCGATCTTAGAGCGGTCCAGAAGCCTAATATCGGCCCAGATACGACCCTTTGTTTGGGAGAAAGCCTAAGTTTACAAAACTCCATTCTAGCTCAAAATTCACTTTGGTCGGATGGAAGTACAGCAGATACCTTACTGATAAGCCAAGCCAATATCTATTGGTTAGAAAGCTTTGACGGCTTTTGTCCCGCTAGGGATAGTATGGAATTGTTCATTCTCCAGGATGAGGCAGTTGATCTAGGCCCCGATACCACAATTTGTGCGGGAGAGGCTTTGGTTTTAGATCCCGGCTTCCCCGGAACGCAGCACCTCTGGCAAGGCAATATCGATCAATTAAGCCTAAGTGTTGATACCACTGGCTGGTATTGGGTTCAGGTCATAGCGCCACTCTGTGATGATACTGACTCGATTTTTGTAACAGTGGTTGAGCCTCCAGTAGTGGAGATCGTTGAAGACAGCTTCCGTTTTTGCCTCGGAGATAGCGTCTTTTTAGATGTTGCAGATGATCCTACTTTAAGTTATCAATGGAATGATGGTTTGATGGGTCCAGATCGTTGGCTTGCTAGAGAAGGCTGGTATGAATTGCTTGGAGTAGATAGCCTATGTGAGAGCAGGGATTCTGTTTACGTCTCCACCCCAGCAGTGCCTGTATTTAGTTTGGGAAATGATTCTAGTCTTTGTGAAGGGGATAGTGTGCTATTGATACCTGATAGGCAGTTAGGGACTCTCCTATGGTCAGATAATAGTTCTGAGTCCAGTTTGTTAGTTGAGCAAGATGGGCTTTATTGGTTAACCCAAGATGTAGGAGGCTGTAGTTATAGCGATTCTGTCCAACTCAGTTTCTTGCCCTTCCCTCTTATCGATTTAGGTCCTGATACGAGTTTATGTGAAGGGCAGAGTCTCCTGTTAGGGAACGCTTCCCTCCCTGATTTGGAATATCTATGGCAGGATGGGAGTCGGCAAGCGCAGTTATTGGCTAGTGTTTCTGGTATTTATTCCCTTCGGGCAACGCGCGGACAATGCGCCACCACTGACGAAATACAAATATCCTTTGAAGCAGTCCCTCCTTTTAGCCTTGGGATTGATACTGCTTATTGTACCCCTGATGGGGGGATGCTATTGTCGCCTGAGCTGCCTGCATATTTGGATTTGCTCTGGTCAGATGGCAGCACGGAGCCAACCCTATTTGTGGAAGGTCCCGGGATCTATAGCCTAAATATAAATACAGAGGTCTGCGGTAGCCTATCTGATACAATTGAGATAAGGGAGTATTCTTGTTTCTGTCCGCTCTTTTTTCCCTCCGCCTTTAGTCCCAATCAGGATGGTCTGAATGAAGTCTTTTCTGGAATTGGGGATTGCCAACCCTTGGATTATGATTTTCAGGTCTTTAATCGTTGGGGTGGGCTTATGTTTAGCAGCAGGGAGAAAGAGGCTAGTTGGGATGGTACCTTTAATGGTAGCCCTTGTCCAGAGGGAGTTTATGTTTGGGTAGCGCGCTATCGTTTTCGAGATCGTGGAGGTTGGCGGGAGGATTTTCAGCGGGGTACAGTAAGTCTGATCCGATAATAAAAAAGGCGACCCTCAAAAGGATCGCCTTAATTGATTTAGCTTTTAAATGAATGCAAGCCGCATTCGGTTTTGACGGAGCCACTCCATCTGCCACTACGACCTTCACCTGCTTGCGTACAATGAGTACAGCCAACAGAGCCATAGCCTCGATCTTTGAGAGGATGATCTGGTAGCTCATGCATATAATTATAATACTGAGCTTCTTCAGGATCCATATCTGCCAAAGGATAGAAACGCAGTATGCCACCATCTTCTTTAAAAAGCGGTACATTTTTGCGCGTGGCAGAGTTCCCCCTGATCATACCTGAAATCCACACATCGTGTGATTCCTTTAACTGTTCAACCGGGCTAACTTTGTTGACAAAGCAACAGCTATCCGCCTGATAAGTCCAAGTATAATCTAATCGAGTAAAATTATGTTCGTTCGCTTTCGGTCGAACAGTTACCACATTGAGACCCCACTCTTGAGAGAGAGTTTCGCGGTATTGGTGCGTCTCGGGAAAATGATATCCAGTGTCAATAAAATGAACGGGATGATCTGGACGTACCTGATGGAGAAAATGAAGTAGTATGGCTGATGTTGTCCCGAAAGATGACGTTATCAGCACCCTGTCGAAATCACGGAAAAGCTTCTC
>CAZHOC010000852.1:0-3461 GCA_964534295.1 uncultured Bacteroidia bacterium
TCTTTACGAGCTTCTACGACTGGTGAACTGGTTTTCGACAACGTCAAAGTTCCCAAAGAAAATCTGCTGCCGAATACCTCTGGCCTAAGAGGACCCTTAGGTTGTTTGGATAAAGCTCGCTACGGCATCGCTTGGGGCGCAATGGGCTCGGCCATGGATTGCTATTCAACCGCTTTGATCTACGCCAAAGAGCGCCAGCAATTTGATCGTCCGATTGGTGGATTTCAGCTTCAACAAAAGAAGCTGGCCGAAATGCTCACCGAGATCACCAAAATGCAACTCTTCACTTGGCGTCTAGGTACGCTTATGAACGAGGGTCGTGCCTCTACTGCCCAAATCTCTATGGCCAAACGTAATAATGTGGACAGTGCCCTCAAGATCGCTCGCGAAGCACGTCAAATGCTGGGTGGTATGGGCATTACAGGCGACTTCCCCATTATGCGTCATATGATGAACTTGGAGTCTGTAGTTACCTATGAAGGTACCCATGACATCCACTTGCTTATTACTGGTTATGATATTACTGGCTTTAGTGCCTTCCGCTAAGTCGCGGAACGCTTAGTCTTATGATACTCATCGCGTTGCATTTTTTTTGCAACGCGATTTTTTTGCTGCCGAGGAAGTGCTATTTTGAGTCAGCAAACCAATAACACAATCATGATTGCACCTCAAAAAATTGAGCTCAGCTTTGAGCCAGAAGAGTATTGGGACATCTATGTCACCAGCTTAGAAAAACACAAAGACAAGCAGCTTAGAAAAATCTTCCTTTATGCTGGCATTTTATTAGTGCTAGGCGCTTTAATTGTCGGCATCTTACTTCAAGATATCTCCTTTATAGGATTTAAAGGCGGACTAGAGATGCTGATGCTACTTTTGGTATTCTCCTGCGGTTATTTGCTGCATGAAATCTCTAAGATGGAAAAGGAGCTCCGGCAGATCGACATCCCCAAAGTGAGAGAAGAAATGCTGGAATTTATCGCGCGTAATCAAGGCATCGAATCCGCCTTCCTCAGTTATGATGAGCACAGCTTTTGGCTAGAACTAGACGGGGAGATGCATCGTCATCAATGGCTCAATATCCATCAGCTACGTCGTGCCCATAACTTTATCTATCTCGAATGGGAGGACATCAATTATGTTTTTGGCCAATCCGCTATGAGTGAAGATGAGTTTGAAGACCTTCAACTATTTCTCGACAATAAGTTTGATTTCCGCTGATTCGCGGAACGCTTATCTCATGGGTGCGACAAGGCAATGCCATGTCGCAATACCAAAATTCCCCCAACTTCATTTCGACAGAGCGCTGCGACGAGAAATCTCCTTGGCTTCTGTTAGTAATTACATTTTGCTAGACAGGAGACTCCTCACCCACAAGGGGATTCGAACTGAAGTTTGAGGTGTTTACCAATAAGGGGGCTAAGCGTTCTGCGCTCCCGCATAGCTATCGGGAGTAAAAAAGTCTAAAGGCCTTTCGATGGGACTCAAGGGGACAAAGGGCGGAACTGAAAAATGAACATAATGCCTCACAGCTCAAAATCTACTCGCTAGTCCCTATTAAAGGGGACCGCCAGCGAAATGGGGATGTTTAGGGGCAATCGTTCTGCGCAGCAGTTAGCCTAAAAGGGATTCAGCAAAGTATCACGCTCCAAACGCTTCTCAATCAACTTTTGACAGCAAGCAGGAAGAGCCGCTCTTGCCTCAGGGTTGCCATCAAAAAACTGGGTATTGAAACCAGCATCAGAGATCTTCATCTGGATATCGTCTTCGCTGATTTGATTGATGTCATAGCTGACGCTAAGAATACTCGTTTTGCTATCCCATTGGGAAGCCGCAATTCCTTCCACATCTAGGAGGCTATTTTCGATGATGCTTTTGCATTCCTCGCAGGCGCCTTCTACAAAGAAACGCCCTTCGGTCTGGGCTCCACCACAAGCCAACAATAGTAAGCTTAGGCTTGCTAAAGCGGTTATTCCTTTAAGTGCCTTCATCCTTTCGAAATTTAGTTTTTGATCAAACCTGCCCCATACTCATAGACCATCGTTCCACCGAGGTGGGAACTATAGGCCATCAGACCCATAGCAGCGACATAAACGCCCACAAACAGCCAAGCTTCCCACTTGGGCATCCTTTTTTGTCGGAGGTAACGCCAGATAAGCATCATGCCTAGCAGCCAAAGCAATACAAATCCAGAAATCTGATGTTGTTGCAAAATGTCTTCTAGGCCAGGTAAGTCCTCGACCGCGCTTTGCGCTTGATTACCCGTCAGCACGGCTACTGCCATAGAAATCACCCCTATGACATGTAGCAACAATCCAGTCCGTTGATAATACTCCTCTTGTTTCCAAAGGTGTACCGCATAAAAACCCAAACTTGCCAATAGCAAAGCAATGGGAAAATGTACGGTCGCGGGATGTAGAGGCATTCGTTTTAGAGATTATTCCGTCTCTGCGGCTTCTTCTTGGCTCTCTTCGCCCTCGCCCTCAGGCTCCCAAGTTAAGTCTACTTCAAAAGCACGGATGACTTTGTACCAACCCAAGAGTTTCTTTACGTTCGAAGGATATACTCTTTCTTCGTCCATATCTGGAAGCACAGAATAAAGGAAATCCATCAGCTCATCATTTTTGCTCTTTTTGGTAACGGGAAGATCATCACCGTATTTTTCGCTGATAGCCTTTAAGATATTAACCAATGGCTCGCTTTCGTCCTTGGTGTAAATGCTGACATCGGTCAACTTAGATGCCATCATATTGCCGCGAACCATTTGACGACGCTTACGCTCGTCCATAGATTCAACAATGATAGCGCGATCGTCAGCTTTGACGATACGATGAAGACCGGGAATTCCGGTGAGAGATACGATGTCTTTAATTTCTATGCTCATATTAATATCAAGTGCGATTGATTTTTGAGAGAATGCGAAAATACAACAGCTTTGCGAATTATGCCTAATTATCAGGCATTATGACAAAAGGGCTGAATCTGCAAAAGGGCATATCCTTTGCACCTTATCATATCCAACGTAATAAGGAGACAATTCGCTGGCTAAACGGGCAGTTTGGCAGTCGATTTTATTTTCATCAGACAATATGGCATTCATTTTTTCGGATAACGAAAGCTTTCTAGAGGAAGACTATCCCATCATGACGGAAGGGGACGAAGCTCAATTGAACCAAGAGCAAATCCCATCCGAGATCGGTATTCTGACTCTTAAAAATACAGTCCTCTTTCCCGGGGTAGTAATCCCCATCACGGTTGGAAGAGACAAATCAATCCAATTAGTAAGAGAAATATATAAAAGTGGGGATAAGCGCATCGGCGTTATCTCGCAACGCAATGTAGAGGTAGAAAATCCCACTCCGCAGGACTTGTTTGATCGAGGCACCATCGCCCGTATCTTGAAGTTGATTAAGATGCCAGACGGCAGTGTTACCATCGTGATCCAAGGGCGTATTCGTTTTGAA
>CAZHOC010000853.1:0-3460 GCA_964534295.1 uncultured Bacteroidia bacterium
CCTCTCGCATAGAAATGAGCAAACTTACCCGCAGAAGTGAAGCTTTTTATCTCTTCCTCATTTTGGGTGCGAGCTTGTTTTTATTGGAGCTATTATTGCGTTATACCCTAGTGAGGAATATTCCCTAAAGCATGGAACGATTTCGATTTGAGAACCCGGAAGCATTTTGGTTGCTGCTCCTTTTGGTGCCGCTGGCCCTAGTGTATTGGGCTTTTATGCGTTATCGCCGTCGCGCAACACGTAGTTTTGGGGAGGGCAGCCTCTTGAGCTATCTGATGCCTCTGAAGCCAGATTATAAGCATCAAACCAAATTTGTGATGGGCTTTATTGGCTTAGCGATGTTAATCGGGGCCTTGGCCAATCCACAATATGGTTTGAAGCAAGAGACGATGACACGCGAGGGTGTAGACCTTATGATCGCGGTTGACATTTCTCGTTCCATGCTCGCGCAAGACGTTAAGCCCAATCGCTTAGAGCAAGCGAGAGAAGTAGTCTCTAGATTGATCGATCAATTAGGCGGTGATCGAGTCGGACTGATCATTTTTGCCGGGAATGCTTACCTACAGGTTCCCATTACGAGCGATTATGTAACGATCAAGACCTTCTTGAGTACCATCAACCCTGATATGGCCGCCACTCAAGGCACCGCCATAGGAGAAGCAATAGATATCGCAGAACTAGCATTCGCCTCAGGCGAATCACAGTCCAGAGCTGTACTTATCATCTCCGATGGGGAAGATCACGAAGGCAAAGCCGTTACCTCCGCCATCAAGGCAGCGGAAAATGGTACCACTATTTACACCCTGGGCATAGGAGGCACTAAAGGTGTGCCTATCCCAATTCGAGTCAATAATCGCGATGATTATAAGCGAGACCGCACCGGTAAAATCGTGGTTTCAAAGCTAAACGAGCCTATGCTCGAAGAAGTAGCTGAGGCAGGTGGCGGGAGTTACTTCCGTTTACAGGGTGGCCTAAGCGACGTGCAAAGAATTCGTCGCGCCCTCCGTCAGCTACAACAGCAACAGTTTGAAGACCGTGTTTTCACGGACTATGAGGACCACTTCCAATGGTTGTTGGGATTGGGACTCCTGTTTTTAGTATTGGAATACTTCATCTCAGAAAGACGCAGTGAGTGGCTTTCTGATTGGAAAATATTTAAGGTATGAGCAGTAAATTTTGGCTATTCCTAGGAGTAATCTTGTTGCCGGTTTTGGGCTTTGCCCAACTGGAAGACAATCGCGCCCGCAGCTTGCTAAGAGAGGGCAACAAAGCCTATGAAGAAGGCAATTTTGCAGACTCACAAGTTGCCTACGGCAAGGCCTTAGAATTATCGCCTGGCGACGCCAAAGGTCACTTCAACCTGGGGGATGCGCTTTATCAGCAACAACGCTTCCCAGAGTCGATTCAGTCTTATCAACTAGCGGCCCAATTAGCCGAATCGAACCAAGATAAAGCCAAAGCATACCACAATATCGGTAATGCCCACATGGCCCAGCAAGAATTTGATAAAGCGGTTGTAGGCTATACTCAAGCCTTACGCCATGATCCCAATGATGCTGATGCTCGCTATAATCTTGCTTATGCTCTGCAAATGCTTCAGCAACAACAGCAACAAGGAGAAGGCGATAATCAAGACCAAGACGAGCAGGACAAGAATCAAGACCAGCAGGATCAACAAAATGAAGAGCAGGATCAGTCTGATCAATCTCAACAGGAGGACCAAGAACAGCAAGAGCAGTCGCAAGACGAGCAGCAAAACGATAATCCTTCTGAGGGCAAACCCCAAGATCAACAAGTCCTACAAAATCCTAATATGACACGGGAACAAATCGAGCAGATGCTTGAAAATCTTCAAATCGAAGAGAAAGAACTGCTAGAAGAAATTCCCAAAAGAAGGGCAAAACCTAAGGCAAGTACTTCCGATAAGGATTGGTAAAAAAGAATTGCATGAAACAGCTTTTTTGTTTGCTCTGCATGCTTATCACCTCTTTGGGGGTCTGGGGACAAAGCTTTGAAGCTTTTTTGTCCTCACCAACTGTGCAACAGGGTCAAACTTTTACGGTAACCTTTACCGCTGAGAACTTAGAAGAAGGTGAGTTTAAGGCTCCAGACTTCGGAAAACTTGAAAGCCTAGGGGCGCCAAAGATGTCGCAAGGCATCCAAATCGTCAATGGCAATGTGAGTCGTTCGGTTAGCTATACTTATTATCTGCGTAGCAGCCAGAAGGGAACGTTCCGCCTTGGAGCGGCTAGCTATAAAACCCCCAAGAAAACCTTTACTACCCAAAAACTACAAGTCAAAATTGTAGCCGGGCAGGCAAAGACCACTCCCAACAATCGATATGATCCCAATGCGAGGAAAGCCAATGTAGATGCTGCCTCCCTAGCCGAGAACGTCTTTTTGCGAGCCTTTACCAATAAACGCAAGGTGTATCAGGGGGAACAATTGACCCTGGCCTATAAGGTCTACACCCAAAGAGGCTACAATATAGTGGGAGCTTCTTCTCCGGAACAGCCAGATTATGATGGCTTTTGGATTGAACCGATAGAAAATAAAGAGAGTCGTTATCGTCCTGACACCTACAATGGTAAGGATTATAACTCCTTTGTGATCGACCAGATGGTATTGATCCCACAAAAGACAGGAAAGCTCAAAATTCAACCTTTCCAGCTTCAGACCACGATTCAGATTTTGGTTCGCAATCAGAAGCCACAGAGCTTTTTTGACAGCTTTTTTGATCGCTATCAAAATGTGGAACTACCTCTAACCTCCAATGAATTAGAACTGGAAGTATTGCCATTACCAGATCGAGCCAAGCCTGACGCCTTTACCGGTGCCGTAGGGACCTATGAGATGGAGGTTAAGCTAGATACGACTAAAGCCCAAACCGGCGAAGCCTTGACTTTAAGAGTCGATATCAAAGGCAAAGGCTATCTCAAAGCCATCAATATGCCACCTATCGAATTTCCAGAAGGTTTTGATGCTTTTACCCCCAAAGTCAACGACCAACAATCTCGAGCCGGTGGCATGATCACAAGTCAAAAGAGCATCGAGTACGTTTTGGTACCCCGCAATCCCGGTAGCTTTAGCTTACCCAAAATCCAGTTTGCCTTTTTTGACATAGCAGACGGACGCTACAAAGTATTGGAGGGGCCGGAGTTTAAAGTTGAAATAGATGGAGAAGCCCTTGGTGGACCAGAAGAAGAAATCGAGATTGGAGAGGAAGGGAATGGTGGACCCGTATTTTATGGTATCAATGAAGACCCTGGCTATCCTAGAACCTATGACAGCTTAGCAGGATCAGCTCTTTTTTGGGGATTGTGGATCCTCCCAATCGCTTTGTTTATCGGCTTTTACTTCTACCAAGACCGCTTAGAGAAAAAAGCAGCAGATGTTACCGGTAACAAACGTCGTAACGCCAGTAAGGAGGCGATTAAGCGTTTGGCGACCGCCAATACCC
>CAZHOC010000854.1:0-3458 GCA_964534295.1 uncultured Bacteroidia bacterium
CAGCTTATCTTATATATAAGGACAGAAGATGGGCGTTCTGCGAGCAGAATCATACAAAGAGGAGGATACTAAGACTTGCGACCCATTACCTGGTATACTTGAATCTTATCGCGCTTACCTTTGACTTCGATGGGTCCCCAAGATTTGGTTTCGACATGGTCTGCAACCTTTTCGTAGACGTTTTGACTAATCAGGATTGAATTGGGGGATTCTTTGGTCAGTGTTTCGATGCGTTTGCCCGTATTGACGGTATCCCCCGTCACGGAATAGGAGATTTTATCTTCGGAACCGAGGTTACCAGCGACAACTAAACCAGAATTAATGCCGATACCAATTTCAATTTCGTGCCCCATCTTTTCGCGATAACGCTCATTGAGAAGTTCACATTTCTTGAGCATCTCTAAGGCACAGAGCACAGCCTTGATCTCATGATCCGTGGTGGCTATGGGAGCACCAAAACCCGCAAAGACTTCATCACCCACAAATTGATTGACCGTACCCTGATAGCGTTTTACAGCCTCAGTCATTTCAGCGTAGTAATCGTTGAGAAAGGCGACTACTTCGCGAGGCGATAGCATCTCACTCATATTGGTAAAGCGACGGATGTCACAAAAGAGTACGGTCATCTCCTGGGTTTCACCCGCGAAGATCGAGGTATCGTTCCCTGAAAGGGTACGCTCCACTACGGTCTCCGGCACATATTTCATAAATAGCTTAAGCGTCCGCTCTTGCTCCTCTACCCTACTCTGCAATTCTTTAAGTAGACGCTTATTATGTTGCTGCAATTGGTAGAATTGACGGGCATTTTCGATAGTCATCCGTAGCTCATGGGCATCCCAAGGCTTAGTGATGTAGCGATAAATCTGAGCATCATTGATCAACTTGATAATGGCTTCCATGTCGCTATAGCCAGTCAAAATCATACGGACAGACTCGGGAAATTCGGGCAAGGTCTTTTTGAGGAACTCGACTCCGGTCATGCCCGGCATGCGCTGATCGGTGATGATCAGATGCACTGGCCCCTCTTTGAGCCTTTCAAGCCCCTCTTCCCCACTACGAGCGGTTTTGATATCGTATTCCCTTCTAAAAGTGGCTTTAAAAGAAACCAAATTTTGGGGCTCGTCATCTACGTATAGTATAGAAAAATCGCTAGGCATTTAGATCAATCAATGGAAGACTGCTCAACGGTTTCGGCCGTCTTTTGTTGTAAAGGTAATAGAAGTTCGAAGCAAGTCCCTTTTCCTATTTCACTTTTTACTTGAATACGCCCTTGGTGGTTTTCAACGATGCCAAATGTAATAGAGAGTCCTAGTCCGGTCCCCTCCCCTACAGGCTTAGTGGTAAAGAATGGATCAAATACCCTATTGATATGCTCTTCCGGGATACCACAACCCGTATCCTGAATAGAAATGCTAATGTTATCATCCGGCCCCATGCGGGTACTGATCGTCAAATCGCCAATGAATCCTTCGGCATCAGGTTCACGTTCACACTGCTCGATTGCATAGATGGCATTGCTAATTAGGTTCATAAAGACCTGATTGATTTTGCCAGGCATACACTCGCAGACAGGAATATCACCAAAATCTTTGATGACTTTGACCCGTTTTTTGAGGCGATTTGCTAGTATCGTCAGTGTAGCCTCGATGCTTTCATGCAGGTTGACATGACGGAAGTTATCCTGATCCCCTCTAGAGAAGGTTTTTAGACCTTTTACAATATTGGCGGTTCGAGTCGCCCCTTCTTCAATGCCTTGGAGCAAGAGTTCCATTTCTTCAAAAAGGTACTCAGCATCAATTTCTTGGGCGTATTTTCGAATTTCTTCAACTGCCCTTGGAAGGTTATGGCTCTCATGCAGCTCGCGAATTTTGCGGAATAAAAGACGAAGCTCTGCAAAATTCATTTTGAGTGGGCCAACACTATTCTTGACGTAGTTAATCGGGTTATTAATCTCATGGGCAATCCCAGCTGTCATTTGCCCTAATGAGGCCATACGCTCGGACTCCACCAATTGAGATTGGGCTGATTTAAGATGGTGCATAGCCGTTTCCAAGGCCTCATGCTTTTCTTCCAGCAGGGCGTTTTGGTTGGCAACCTCTTCTTTTTGCCGCTTTAGCGCAACGGTTTTCTTTACAATCACCTTATGCTGCTCCCATATCTCAGAAGTACGTTCGTAAACGATACGTTCCAGATTTTCATTTTGCAGATGCAAACGGCGGACATTGTATCGAACCGTACCATAGACCAAACCGATCACAATCAATCCATAGCCCAACCAGGCCCAAATCGTCCAATACCAAGGCGGTTTGATCTTAAAGCTAAAGTTGGTCGCATCACTTAATTGACCATAGCGGTTACGAGCTTGCAACTCAAAGGTATAATTGCCTGGAGGCAATAGGGTATATTCTTTTTGGCGCAAATCGGACCAAGGAGACCAGGCGCTTTCTTTGCCACTCAACCTAAATCGGTAACGCGTCCCCAATTCAGAAGGGAAGAATGGTGCCACAAAATGGAAGCGGATTGTATTGTGTTCATGATCCAGATGCAGCGGCCCTTGTTTAATCACACTTTGGCTAAAAGCCAAAACAGAATCCCGAATCGTTTCTACTTTTCGGATTACTGGTGGTACCAGAGGCGGCAACTTACGGGCGTCAGCTTTGTGGTAGCGATATAGGCCCTCTGAAGTTCCTATCCAGGTGGTGCCTTCCTTCTCCGGATACAGCTCTCCCCATACTTCAACATTATCTAGACCCTTTAATAAGAGCGAATCGCGACGATATAAGCCATCAGGGGATTTCCAAGCGACTTCCAGCCAACGCTTCCCCTTACGATAGCAAGCTAACCAAACATTACCGGCCTCATCAGTTTTAAGGCTGAGGATGCCCAGATTGCGAAATGGTAATAGGGTGTCGGGTAAGAACTCATGAGCTTGCTCGTCAAAGCGATATAAACCGTTTTGCGTAGCAAAAATCATTTCCCCGTCAAGATTATAAATCCCTTGGATGGCTGGCACATTGCTGTAACGCTCCACTAATTTTGTCTTGCTCGGATTTTTTTCTTGGATCTTGATCCGTACTAGCTGCTCTCCTCCCATAAATGGAACAGCCCAAAGACTACCATCAGGATCTTCGGCAATTAAGCGGAAACGTTGATCTAAGCCTTCTATCTTTTTTCGTGAGGTCCAACGTCCATTGACCAAATCCATCCACTCGATACTATTACCAAGGGGGAGGTGGTACATACGATTGGCTTGATAGGTAGATTGATAGAGATTGTAGCTCTGGTCTGAATTGGGAGTCCTTTCCGCTCTACCATTACGAATTTCAAAGAGGCCACGGACAGAGTTTACAAAGAGATGTTTTTTGTTTTTCCCCGTTCCGGGAACGCCAAAAAAGCTCCAAGATTCGGCCCCAATACCAGGTACTGCCTCAAATCGATTTTTATTGAGGACGTAGACA
>CAZHOC010000855.1:0-3458 GCA_964534295.1 uncultured Bacteroidia bacterium
TGAGCATACGACGACGAAGCTGAGAGATATGATCCGTAAAAAGCACCCCTTCGATATGATCGTATTCATGCTGCACGATGCGTGCTTTTATACCATCTAGGGTTTCTACAACTTCGTTGAACGCTACATCATAGTAGCGGATCTTAATGACAGGCTTACGAAAAACATCCTCGCGAATATCTGGGATACTCAGACATCCTTCTTCAAAGGCCCATTCTTTGCCGTCTTCTTCTAAGATCTCTGGGTTGATAAATACTCTTTTGAAGCCGTCAAGGCCTTCTTCTCCTTCTACAATACCGTCCATCGGAGAGCCATCCACTACAAACAAACGCAGATTAAGGTTGACCTGCGGCGCAGCTAACCCAACACCATTGGCATTGTACATGGTCTCAAACATATTTTGGACCAATTGCTCCAATTCAGGATAATCCTTAGGTACATCCTGATTTTCATTTCTCAAACTTTGGTGTCCGTATCCAACGATGGGTAAGATCATATTCTCCTCATTTTGCATTTAGCGGAGCGCAAATTTCTGATTTTCAGTTCATAAATGCAATCTTAGCCGCCTTGCATAAAATCCTGTAAAATCACTACCGCGCTGATCTCGTTGACCAAATGCTTGTCCTTGCGCTTCTTTTTCTTCAAACCGCCTTCTAGCATCGTTTGTTTGGCAATCTGTGAACTAAAACGCTCATCTACCAGATGCACTTTTATCTGAGGGTAAGCTTTTTCTAATTTGGCTTTCAATTCACGGACTTGCTCAGTCACATGCGAGTCTGAGCCATCCATACGGGTAGGATAGCCTAGGACAATCGCCTCGATCGCTTCCTTCTCAATTAATTCTTTGAGTTTATCATCTAAGATGGCGGTATCAAAGCTCCCAATCCCCGTCGCAATGATTTGCATTGGATCAGTCCAAGCTAGGCCGGTGCGTTTAGCGCCATAATCGATGGCAATGATTCTAGGCATAGAGGAATTTATTTGGGCAGCAATATCCTAAAAGTTGTGCCTTTTCCAACTTCAGATTGTTTAACAAAGATTTTTCCTTGGTGATATTCCTCCACGATCCGCTTAGTCAAGCTCAATCCCAGCCCCCAGCCTCGTTTCTTGGTGGTAAAGCCCGGCTCAAAGACTTTTTTAAATTGGCCTTTGGCGATACCCTTGCCTGTATCCGTTACATCGATAAAGTATTGCCCACCTTTTTCACCAGCGTCAAGAATGATCTTCCCTTCTTTACTTTTGCTTTGAATCGCATCTAGCGCATTTTTGAGTAGGTTTTCAATCACCCAATCAAAAAGCTGAGGATTGACATGTAGCTTGCTGTCAAGGTCAATCTGATTATTGACATCCAAGGTGATACCACCTCGAACCGTCATACGTTTTTTGAGATAATCCGCGGAGCGGTCGAGTACTTTTTTGAGGCTTACCTCTATCAATTCCGGTTGTGAACCTATCTTCGAAAAACGCTCAGCAATAATCTCCAGACGATGCACATCTCGCGCCATCTCATCGACTAGCTGGCTTTCCTCGGGTTTATCTTCCGCCTTGAGCTTCAACAATTCGATCCAGGCCATAAGGCTAGAGACAGGCGTTCCCAGCTGATGGGCCGTCTCCCTCGCCAATCCAACCCAGACTTTGTTTTGCTCATTGCGCTTAGCGATGGCATAACTGGCAAAAACGATCCCGATAAAGACCAGAACCAGCAACAATTGAAAAATCGGAAACCATCGTAATTGCTGCACCACAAACGATTCTCCATAATAGACATATTTGAAACTGCCCGGCGTATACTCAACTTCGATGGGTTCATGCACCTTTGCAAAAGATTCCAAATATGAACGTACTTGCTCTTTATTATTTAAGTCGATATCTAGGTTGGCAATCTCTACATCAGACAAATTTTCCAGATCGCCTACCATGATGATGGGCACCAAAGTATTATTGTCGATTACCAGATTGCTCATCACAAATTGTAGCAGCTCACTACCCGTGCCCGGTGCATCAGGATCAGTGGTGGTACCAACGACATCTATGGCCTTTCCATACAGCTCCGCTGAACGCCTTTCTCCCTCCATCAATTTCGAGGCGAGATAATTGGAGTACATCAGCGAGCCCGCTACGATCAGCAAGGCGACGCCGTAGATCAAAAGGCGCGTCAACAGACGAGTTTCAAATCCAAACATTCAGTTTTATTGGTTGAAGGCTTGAAGAGTCGAATTTTTGAATTAATAAAAACTGCAGTCTTTCGGATTCAGCAACTCAAAAATTCACGAAATCAACAATTTCCCTCCAAGCTACTCTTTTTCTTTTGGCTCCCAAAGGCATTCTAATGCCTCTACCGAACGTGCCCAGCTAAAAGTGCTCAATATCTTTCTTCTACCATTTTTACCCATCTGGGCAGCCTGTTCTGGTTTAGCTAGCAACTCCAAAACGGCTTCCGCCAATTCTTCGCTACTATCTCCCAAACGTATTTCTTTGCCTGCTGTTGCCCCAATCGCATTATTGACCAAAGTGGTAGTAACACAAGGTCGTGCCATAGAGAGGGCTTCCAAAATTTTGTTCTGTTGGCCGCTGCCAGTTTTTAGAGGTGCGATAAAGATTTTTCCTTGAGCATAGGCTTCTCGAATATCAGCTAACCAGCCCGACACCTTGATACGTGGGTCCTCCCCTAACCTTTGGATTTCTTTGGTAGGGCGTGCGCCTGCTAAAAGGAGTTTCGCCTCCGGTCGTTTGGCCCAAATCAGAGGCATGATTTCGTTGACCAACCAAACTGCGGCTCGCACATTGGGGAAATAGCCGAGATTCCCTACAAATACGAGTTCATAAGCTGCATTGTATTCAGGCATGGGCTTGAAATAGTCCACCTGAACCCCATTGGGCACAATGGCTACTTTTTCCCGATTAGGAAAAGGCAAATGGGCTCTATCCTGCTCCGAAATGATACTGTGATGAGCAAAACGATCGGCCAATAAGCTTTCGTACTGAGCCAGTTTCTTAGCTTCCCAACGCCAGATGAGTTTTCCCCAACCACTAGCTTCGGCCTGCCGTTGGATTTGCACCGAAAAGCAATCCATATAATCCAAGGTAGCTAGTCCTCTGTAACCTTCGACATAGGGAGCCATCCGTAGGAGTTGGCAATAGAGGTGATCGGCTTTTTCTTCGGCGATGATTTGGTGTATTTTCCGCTTGATCGCGGAACGATAAAACCAAGCCGCCATCAAGGGCAGCTCACTTCCTAAGGCCCTTAACAGAAGAAAAGGCAAGCCCATTTTGGATAGAGGAAAAAGCTCAATGCGCTGGCAATATTGCTGCATCTCACGCATTGCCGTCTCGTCCACGCGTTCCTCGAAGAGGCTACACAAAACAATCTCATGCCGCTGCGAAAGCTCCCGGATCTGATGATAGATTCGTAACTTGTCGCCCTTTTCCAAAGGGTAGGGAAAACGAGATGTGAGGAT
>CAZHOC010000856.1:0-2432 GCA_964534295.1 uncultured Bacteroidia bacterium
GGCACAGGGCGACCTAGACAATACGGTCGTGATCGTTACGGCTGGGAACGGCATGCCTTTTCCGAGAGTCAAAGGTCAAGCTTACGAGCGTTCCAATCACTTGCCTCTCGCGATTATGTGGGGCAAAGGCATCAAAGATCCAGGGCGTGTAATTGAAGAATTTGTGAGCTTCGCAGATTTTAGCCCTACCCTACTCGATTTGGCACAGATCGATTTTGAGGATTATAGCATGAAGCCCTTTGAAGGTAGCAGCATACGAGAAATACTAGAAAATAGGAGAAGCGTTCCCCGCAGGGAGCACATCCTAATCGGCAAAGAAAGACACGATGTTGGCCGCCCAAAGGATCAGGGCTACCCCATCCGAGGCATCCTCAATCAGGACTATACTTTGCTGGTCAATTATGAAGCAGAACGCTGGCCCTCAGGTAATCCAGAAACCGGTTATTTAAACTGTGATGGAGGGGCTACCAAAACGGCCATCTTACATCAGAGGCGCTTTCAGCAGGACAGTACTTTTTGGCATTTAGCCTTCGGTAAACGCTCAGGTGTGGAACTTTATGACCGGCGAAAAGACCCCGATTGCCTCAACAACCTAGCTTGGGATTCGACCTATACGAGCATTCGTCAGTCTCTCTTCCAGCAGCTCATCGCGGAGCTAAAGGCCCAAGAAGATCCAAGAATCGTAGGCTGGGCAGGTATCTTTGATCAATACCCCTATGCCCATGAAGCTAACCGTAATTTTTACGAGCGCTTTCAAGCGGGTGAATTGGGCCCTGAAGCTACTGGCTGGGTAAATCCGGATGATTATGAGCAGGATTGAAAAAAGCTTTTTGTAGTTTCAGGCTATGAAAAAACTGCTTTCTACTTCATTAGCGCTACTTTTTTGTCTGAGTAGCCTCGCTCAAATGCCGAAAATTCTCGATCTCAAACAAAGAGGAGAACTGAGAGATGAGTGGCTAAAAAACCGATTCGAAACTGTTTTGCCCGAGCTCATGCGTCGGGAGGGCATAGACATGTGGGTAATGATCTCGCGTGAGTATAATGAAGATCCGGTACTCAAGACCATGTTGCCTTCAAGTTGGATGTCGGCTCGCCGAACGACTATGTTGTTGATTTATGATAATGGCGAAGAGTTAGAGACCTTGGCTTGCGCTCGCTATGATGTAGGTGAGATTTTCAAAAAAGCCTGGGACAAAGAAACGCAACCCGATCAGTGGCAACAATTGGTGGATCTGATTGCAGCACGCAATCCCAAGAAGATTGGCATAAACCGCTCTGAGCATTTTGCATTGGGAGATGGTATGAGTGCTTTTCATTATGCGGAGTTCCAGACACGTTTGCCTCAGCAGCTCGCAGATAAGGTCGTCTCCGCCGAACGCTTAGCCGTGGGTTGGATGGAAACCCGCACTCCTGAAGAAATGGTGGTTTATCAGCAGGTGTGCCGTATTGCCCATGAGATCATAGCCGAAGGTTTTTCCGAGCAAGTAATACAACCGGGCGTTACCTCCACCGATGAAGTGGTCTGGTATTACCGCAATCGTATCAATGAATTAGGGCTTGACGCCTGGTTTCACCCCACAGTAGACATTCAGCGCCACGATCCGGAGAACTTTGATCACTTACGTTCCTTTTCTAAACGACCTGATAAACAGATCATTCAACCCGGAGACTTGATTCATGTAGACTTCGGGATCACATACCTGGGCCTCAATACTGACACTCAAGAAAACGCCTATATCCTCAAAGCAGGAGAAACCGAAGCACCTGCCTATTTGGTGGAAGCTTTTGAAAAAGGGCTACGTTTAATGGACATCTTGACCGATCAATTTGAAACCGGCAAGACCGGCAATGAGATATTGGCCGCGGCTTTGGCGCAAGCCAAATCTGAAGGGCTAAAACCGACGATATACACCCATCCGATTGGTTATCATGGCCATGGAGCAGGCCCTACAATCGGGCTTTGGGACCAGCAGGGGGGCGTTCCGCATCGCGGAGATTATCCTATGTATCCCAATACGGCCTACTCTATCGAACTCAATACCGCAGTCTTTATCAAAGAGTGGAACAAAGAGATTCGTATGATGATGGAAGAGGATGCCTTTTTTGATGGGGAAAAGGTGCGCTATATCGATGGGCGTCAGACTAAGTTGTTTTTGATTCCTAGGCCGAAAAGTCATTTGGGAGAGTAATAAAAATGTAGGTGTGGCATGCATGCCACATCTACATTTTTTTAATGACTACCTTCTAACCAAGACTGATAGTACTTACCATCGTCCAGCCCAAGGGCTGCTTCAGTAATCTGCAAAGGCTTAAAAGTATCAATCATGACAGCTAGCTCGCCGGTTTCCTTCTTACCAATGCTACGCTCATAAGCACCTGGATGAGGGCCATGAGGAATGCCTGCTGGGTGTAAGGTGATGTAACCTTGATCA
>CAZHOC010000856.1:2444-3458 GCA_964534295.1 uncultured Bacteroidia bacterium
GTCTCCATCAACATAATACAGCATCTCATCCGAGTCGATGTTGGAGTGATTATATGGAGCAGGAATCGCTTGCGGATGATAGTCATACAAGCGAGGGCAGAAAGAACAAATCACAAATGACTTAGTCTCAAATGTCTGATGCACCGGTGGTGGTTGGTGCACACGCCCCGTTATGGGCTCAAAGTTGTGGATAGAGAAACCATAAGGATAATTGTAGCCATCCCAACCAATCACATCAAAGGGATGATAGGCATAAACCAGCTCATGTAGCATCCCCTGCTTTTTGATCTTCATGATGAATTCTCCTTCTTCATCATGCGTCTCTATGGTTTCGGGGAGCTTATAGTCTCGTTCACAAAAGGGACTATGTTCTAGGAGTTGCCCAAACCAGTTGCGATAACGCTTTGGCGTATAGATCGGGTCAAATGACTCAGCATACAGAATGCGATTATCCTCCGTATCAAATTCGATTTGATAGATCATCCCTCGTGGGATGATGAGATAATCTCCATACTCAAAGGAGATATTGCCCATGATGGTCTTGAGCGTACCCGTGCCCTTGTGTATAAAAAGCATCTCATCAGCATCTGCATTTTTATAGAAGTAGCTGGTCATCGACTGTTTGGGAGACGCAAGGCCAATATGAATGTCGTTATTGACCAACATGGGTACTCTACTATCGAGAAAATCGTTCTCCGGAGGAAGATCAAAACCGATCAACTTACGGGCAGTCATGTTTTTGCTCACTGCCACTTTGGGCGTAAGGTCCTTAGCTTCATTGATTTGCTTTACTTGCGTCGGACGATGGATATGATAAAGCAATGAGGACATGCCATCAAAACCAATGGTGCCAAAGAGTTGCTCGTTGTAAAGTTTGCCATTGGGTTGGCGGAAGATCGTATGTCGTTTGGGAGGAATTTGTCCCAGTTTATGATATATAGGCATAATTTCGGGGGTATTTCGATAGACACGAAAGTACAAATTGTTGGGGAAAAAGCCTTTCGCATCTTTATC
>CAZHOC010000857.1:0-3452 GCA_964534295.1 uncultured Bacteroidia bacterium
TTATTAGGATTAGTAAGCGTACCGTGTATATATAATGGTACAGATTGTAAGGAAACCCAACCATACTGTCCAGTACCATCGACCCCATACCATCCACCACTTGCGGCTTTATTGATTTCACAATATCCACTAACGTAATCGTAAACATCTGTACCGTCATAGCCTCGAGGGTAATATTTATCAATTACCCCAGTTTTCACTCCATTGAGCTTCATGTATATTTTAAAATAGAGATATCGATTTAGGTCTTTTAAATATTGATCGTGGAACTCTTGCGCTGTCATCGTTCCATCCAATTTGACATAAAGCTTTTCTTCTCCAGTTAATATCCCATTTTGAGGATCATGCCCGATAATATCGTCCCCCTGCGTACCTATACCCGCAATCTGGACCATTTCCATGGCGCGCTTATCCTGCACGTATGCATAATCATTAGCTTCTAGTTCGATATCTATTTCCCCACCGGAGGGCAGGATTACCTTTTTCAGGGCCCAAGCGGACATATAGCTATCCATCGTTGATTTATCGATGGTTTGGTTTACAAAAGGAAAATCAAGATTATTATTCGAGCTATTAGGCCCTGAAGTAGCAGCAGGCTTATAATACCCCCAATGATCATAGCTAATTGGATCATAGCTGGGGTTAAAACTTTGATACTCGAATTCATACGGACTAAGGACTCCTTTTGAAGAACCTTGATAGGTAAACCAAACTTTTTCTAAGGTCAATTTTCCTCCTTCATTGATAGCTCCCGCTAAAGTGCCCTGATGATTATTTAAAACTCCCGGAGCTAGTTTGTAAGAGTAGTCAAAATGGACGGTCATAAGAGGTTTTGTAGGGTCAACTAGCGACAAGAGCTCAATCCGGTCTAGCTTGCGCATAGACTTGGAACCTCGATCAACTCCAGACAAAAGAGTATTACTGCCACTTGCTAGCTCCCCAGCGGCTTCCATAGCATCGGCTCTTTCCGAATAGTAAAATTTAGCTTTGTGGGTCTTGGTAACTACTTCATCAGGATAAAGGAGATCTTTTTCACCATAGGTAAACATTGCTTTATCGTCTGCGATTTCCCCTTCGGTATTATTTCGGGTCCCAGGAATATAGAGCGCATTTTGATAAGGAGCTCGCCATTTATAATTACTCACTTTATCATAATCAATCCTCACCCAATAGCCCAGATCATCATCACTTAATCCATCACCTGTGATATCAACATAATCAGCGCCCACTACTGCATTTAGGAGGTAATCATGCGCATAGGGAGGCATTTCTGTTTCTTTATAATATTGGTCCCCAGGAAGATCAGCTCGACCATTCCCGTTATCTGTCAGGTATTCATCTCCAGTTAATACTGCTGGTCCATTATATCCTTCTAAAGTCGGATCCTCATGGGCAAAAGTTACCTGCTTATGAATCCAATTATAGGCAGGGTAACCATAAATATGGCGACTCCCTGTAGGTGAGAGGATGGTTATCTCTCCAATATGATGTGATTTTTGTCCCTCACTAGCATACATTAAATCTCGTCCTCCTGAGCCATTTTCGGGATATAGATATCTACTTAAGCCGGCTTGAGCAGTTTCCTCTGCAGTAAGTGTAGAAATTAGAGTATTTCGCTTCTTTCTATCCTCTCTTTCAGAAAAGAAGTTATTAGAGAAGGTAGAATTAAAGCCCATAAGATCTTGCGCTCGGAATCTCGGGGTATTGTTTTCATCTGTCCCATCTTTTTGTAATAATACTCTTTCGGCCTGGTAGGTATTAAAATTATGATTCTGACTACCGACAACGTCAGCATTTAATTCCCCTTGCATTTTAAAATAGAAGGGTTCGTACAAATCGTTAGAGGAAGAGTTACTTAGGAGGTGGTTAGGAGAAAATGCATCTAAGTCTGTCCAAGGCCCACTAGTTGTACTGCCCCAATTTGAAGAAGTATTAAATCCGTAATGAGTTTGAGGAAAGCCAGGGCCTATTTCCCCTCCCATACTACTGCCCTCCGAAGTGGAAGTCCTAGTTGGATCAGTAACAACCCCATGCCTTGATAGGAAAGGCATAAATACTCCTCCTACCCCATGACCCTTGATAGAGAAGAAGTCCTTATTGAATACTGGAACCGGAAGATTGCGTGTCTCTGGGTTTATTAGTCGATCACCATGCCGGTGAAAGTCCATTAAGCCAGAACCTGGGGTTACCTCATTAGAATATAAATATCCAAAAGCGGGCTGGGAAACTTGAGTTTGTTTTACAGAATTAACCTGGGAGTACCCTGATAGATTAAGCGCTACTGTAGCATAGGCTGTAGGCGCCCCTGCAAAACCAGCAGAAGCACTATAAGATTCTGTACTACTTTTCATTACCATTTCCACAGGACTAGAAAATTGATTTGTGTAGTATTTGATCGCGGTACTACCTATACCTAACCGAGTTCCAATTTCTACTTCACGTTTATCAACAGTCTTTGGAAGTGGAATAATATTCGCACTTATACCTTTGGAAATGTAAGAAAGGCCTTCCGTAGAATTAATTCCCATACTACTTTGCAACCGAATTTCGGAGAAGGCAAAATTGAGGGAAAGACTAGCCGTAGGATTTATTCCGACTCCAGTTTGAGAATTATTACTGAGCCCCATTCCGGTATTTAATCCTATCCCTGCATTTCTTGATAGACTAGTTACATTATGACTTAAGTTTGTCGATAAGCCTGTCGTCATTCCATATCCTCTATAAGAGTTATGAAAAAATCCATAACTAAATCCTAAAGATGCATTAACTGAAAAATTGAACAATTCACTTACCTCCAAACCAAGGAGCTCAAGCTGAATATTTGGATTTAGTGAAAACCCAATGGTCCTATCTGGTTTTATATGATGTTCCTCTTTTACAATATCCCCTTTAAAATCATCGGGTAGTCCTTGCAAGGAACGACTAATATTACCTAGGTTAAGGTTCCATCCAAGTCCGACCATGCTCGCCTCTGTATCAGTAGTAGGCTGGCCTGAATAGAACAGATTTATTGGATACCCACCATTCGGACCAGGGACTTCTAGTAAGGGTAAATTATAATTGAATTTTCCCGTAAATGGATCAACCATGTCATTGACATTGATTGGCATAAAGCTTTGCTGCTCGGGCTGAGAAGGCCCAGCCGTCAAGGCCATAACCGCTGTCGGAAAGACAACTTGAGTCAGCATGGCGATCACCCCAAAGCTGAGTAAATATTTAGCGAAGAGTAGCTTTTTGCGGTAATTCATGGTTACTGTATTTGAAGCTTAGGAGGGTTTTGATAGATGTGCTGTGGAAAGCGAAACTTTAAAGTTCCGGTGTTGTAGCTGAGTTCATGGATGATAATCTGCCGATCACAATTAGGCGTTCCCGGAGGGAAACCTAAATGAATATCAATAAATGGCGTTAGGCCATGGTTTTGCTCTAAGTGGTGAAATTGGCATTGTAGCGTG
>CAZHOC010000858.1:0-3452 GCA_964534295.1 uncultured Bacteroidia bacterium
GGAAAGAGAAAGTTCTGAAAGCAGAAAAAGAACTGCAAGTGCTGGTAATAGACAAAGAGGTATGAAGCGATGATCTGTGAAGGTAACAAAGCCATCAGATTGACCAAGTAGACATAGATCGAAGAATAAAAAGCACTGGTATAGAGCGAGTATATACCCAATATCGCCACCCAAAAAACTAGGTGCCTAAGGACTCGACTTTGCAGCAAACGATCTATATAGGGATCAAGCATAACCCAAAATACATTTTCTGCCTTTTGGAAAACCACTTTATCGACCAAATAGGCTTTCCTCCTGCTCAATCTAGTTTTGCTACAGATCAATCCGATTCAGCCTTACGTATTCACTTTCTATCCCTGCTTAGGCGGACTCGGGCGATTTATTCTTTTCGATCTGCATTTTCTGGAAATATTGAAGGCGTGAATTTATCCGTTCAAGCAAAAAGAATATGAAATCTCGGAGCCTAATTTTTGTCCTCATTTTTTCAGCCTTCCTCAGCAGCCATGCCCAATCTCCTAGCGAGCAGAACAAGCGGCTAGATCAAACTTTAGCCCAACTCAGAGCAAACTTGTCGATTCCGGGGATGGCGGTAGCTGTTTCACAGAACGCTCAGTTGCTTTATAGTCAAGCGTTCGGCTATGCCGACCTCAAAAACCAAATCCCCGCTACTGATACTACTCTTTTTCGCCTCGCTAGTGTCTCCAAGCTTTTGACCAATTTGGCCATCGTGAAGCTCCATCAAGATGAAAGACTTAATGTCGCTGATCCGGTAGAAAACTACCTCCCTGATTACCCACACGCTGGTCAAGGCGTTACCATCGAAAGACTCTGCCGCCATTTAGGAGGCATCAGACACTATCAAGGAGGCGACTTTACCAATAGTTTTAAGCATTATGACAATACTCAGGAATCGCTCGAAATCTTTATTGATGATCCGCTCGTGCATAAACCGGGTAGTCAGTATAAATACTCAAGTTTTGCCTATACTTTGCTGCAAGCAGTCATAGAAGCGGCCTCCGGCAAAGAATTTCTCACTTATCTATCAGAGGATATCTTTGCGCCGCTAGGCATGAATCGGACCTTCGCTGACCAGGTGGATCGCACTTATGCCGACCGCTCTTTGCTCTATCGAGTCACGCCCAAGGGCAAGGCCAGAAAAACCGCTCATGATGATCCCAGCTATAAATGGGGCGGAGGGGGCATGCTTTCTTCTGTCTGCGACTTGATCTCTTTTGGTGAAGCCCACCTAGCCGGAGATTTCCTGACTGATGAAAGTCGCAATTTGATGTTTACTCCGGCGGTAAAAATGCCTGGCTTTGATGAGGCTACCTCCATTGGACTGACATGGCGTATTGGTCAAGACAATCATGGGCAAAGAATTTTCCATCATGCCGGCTCTATGAATGGCGCCCGGTCCTTTTTGCTCTTATGCCCAGAGGAAAATCTGGTGATCGCGATTCTCTCCAACGCTAATGAATTGGACTGGATTCATCATCTTGCCTTTAGCATAAAGGATGCATTATTGCGCCCAGAGCCAACTACGGCCAAACCTTTTGCCTCCAATACTTTTCAAATCCTTCAACAAGATGCTGAGACTAATTTGGGTTCTATATCATTTGGGGGTGCATATCCAATCTACCAAGCTGAACTTAAAATGCCCGGTCAGTTTGACGAATCCATGCTGTTGAACCTTTGTGCGAGTCAGCATCAGGATAGCCTTCAACTCAAAAATGTGAAAGTAGAGGATGCGATACTCTATTTTCAGATTGATTGGGTCGAAGGCAGTGAGGCAAACAGCATTCAATTGGTTTATCGCAATGAGGATGATGAGATCGTCGATCAGACTTATTTGTTGCGATTAGAGTAGTTGGGGGGTGTTTACTCCAGAAAGCTTTCGGGACGCGGAACGCTTATCTCTGCGGGCGGCCTGCATGGGCACCCCTACACAGGGTAGATTGTGGTGCTCTATTGCATAAGCCGCCGGAGTAGAGCGAACTAGGCTCTAGCGTTCTGCGCAGCAGGCTGCTCTACCTTTCTTAATGGTACAATGCGAAAATATGTCAAGCAGCGCCAAATCCATTCTAATGGCCCGAAACGAAACCTTTTGGTCCAAAAGGGGGCGAACCACAAGAAGAAGCCCCAAATCAAAAAAGTAACTAACCAGAGCGCTCCGCGATTTAAGTCTCCGTAAAGACCCAATCCGTAGAAAATTGAGGTGGCAATGATTGATTCTCCCAGATAGCCGGTAAGCGCGATTTTCCCGATGGCGGCCAGTCTGTTTTGCAGGTCCTTTAAGAAATCAGTTCTGGTCCACAGCATGATCAGCCCAACATATCCTAAAGCGGTAAAAGGTGTGGCTAAGGTGTTAGGGAGCTTACCCCAGAAAAGGCCGTACTGCCACTGCCAATCAAACTGATAGAAGAGGAAAATGCCCAAAATGGATAAGGAGAATCCCACTCCTAAGCCATACTTGACCCATTTTAGGTAAAAGGATTTCTCTCTCAGATTACTGAAGACTTTCCATGAAAAAAGGGCCATTCCGATTAGCATCATGCCAAAGGCACGACTAAAAAAATCCACTATAGATAAACCATCCATTATTCCAGACTGCTCATCGGATTTTTGCTGATTCGTATCTCCGCTATCCCCTAAACGATAATTAACCTGGTCTGCATAGGTACCAGTAAATGCGTCTATCTCCTTTTGAAGGGTGGCATCATTAGGGCTCCATTGGTTGACAAGGGCCTGCTGTTCACTTGGACTGATCTGGTCTAGCTTACTTTCATGAATATAAATATTGAGAAAAGATGGGATTAGGTAAATCAGCAGCCCCAAGCCCAATTGAATTCGGGGATTTATCTTTCTAAACAGGAAAAGCAAAAAGGAACAGATCGCATAGACAAGGAGAATATCTCCATGCCAAATAAAAACGCTGTGGATCAAACCAATTAAGAGCAACCAAAAGTTACGACTGTAAAATAATAGCCCTGCTCTTTGCTCCTTTTTGCTGGCGCTCTGAATAAATAGCAAAGTGCTCGCTCCAAAAAGCATGGAGAAGATTGCCATGAATTTCTGGTCGGCTATGATATGATTGATGGCAAAAAATACTTGGTCCCAACTGGAAAGTTCATAAACAAAGGGATTGAAATATGCTTGAGTGGGCATCGCAAAAATCACAATGTTCATGATAAGAATGCCAAGCAGCGCAAATCCTCTGAGAACGTCTATAGAAATGATCCGATTATTCATAACTCAAATAAAAAGACTGCGCTTGTAAATAAATTTGACAATTGTCATATAAATTTGACAAAAATTGATTTAAAACTAGGTTCTGGGGCAATGAAGAAAACTACGCATCAAAAAATGATTAAATTTCATTTATTTTTTTTCCACAAATAAATTTCAGCTTTAAAAATATATCATGGGGTTTTGGGGTTTTGGGGTTTTGGGGG
>CAZHOC010000859.1:0-3450 GCA_964534295.1 uncultured Bacteroidia bacterium
TAGGCAAAACCATCTGTGTATCCGAAAGCAAAGTCGGCATCCAGTGAAGGTTATATTGCTCTAGGTCTTTACCGGTGATAACAGCCAAGACGCCATCAAGCGCCATTGCTTTATCTATATTGATTGATTTGATTTTGGCATAGGCAAAAGGGCTACGGACGATGTCCATATACAGCATACCCGGTAACTTAAAGTCATCGGTATACTGCCCCTTTCCTTGGATGAAGCGAGCATCTTCTTTGCGCTTCAGGCTATGCCCCATACCCCCAATTTCTTTGGGAGTGTTACAGCGAATACCCATTTTTTTATTGATTAATGATGAAAGTAGCCTTAGGCGTTGACGGTTTCAGTCTCCGCTTCACGTAATTTTTCGGCCGCATATTGAGTGGCCTTAACGATATTGTTATATCCTGTGCAACGACAGAGGTTACCGGAGATACCCCAGCGAATTTCCTCCTCAGTTGGATTAGGATTCTTTTCTAGTAGCTCTTTGATGCGCATCATCATACCTGGGGTACAAAATCCGCATTGGAGACCATGCTTTTCGCGAAAGCCTTCCTGTATAGGGTGGAGTTTACCCTCTTGAGCTAGCCCTTCTACTGTACTAATTTCTTTGCCATCGGCTTGAACCGCAAGAATAGTACAAGACTTAACAGAGCGTCCATCGAGCAATACTGTGCATGCCCCGCAATTGGAAGTATCACAACCAATGTGGGTACCTGTTTCGTTTAGGTCCTCGCGGATCAAATGAACCAGCAAGAGGCGCGGCTCAACTTCCATCTCATGAGAGACACCATTGAGCGATATGTTGATTTTTTTTGTGGACATAGTAGGTTCCTTTAAAATTTAGTTGGCTCGCGCTCTTTCCATGGCAAGCTTAATCATACGACGAACGAGCACTTTGACCATGGCTCTTTTGTATTCTTCGGAGCCTCTCAAATCAGCAGATGGGCTACAGTCTTCTGAAGCCATTTGAGCAGCTTGGTTGATCAACTCTTGACTCAGATTAGTTCCAGTCAATAGTTCTTCAGCGCGGGTAACTTTGATAGGTTTCACGCCAACATTGGTCAGGCCGATGCCCATATAGGTACAAGTACCAGAAGCATCAAGCGTAAGCTGTATCGCCACACCAGCAGTAGCATAATCCCCTACCTTACGTTCAAGTTTGGTGTAAGCACTACCTGTACCAGCTGCAGGAATAGGAATACGAATCTCAGTGAGGATTTCGTCTTCTTCCAAAGCAGTCATGTAAAAACCGTGGAAGAAATCAGTAATGTGGGTTACCTTTTCCCCATTAGGGCCTTGGGAAACAACCTCTGCATTCATGGCAAGCATGACAGCAGGATGATCGTTGGCCGCATCGCCGTGGGCAAGGTTACCACCAATGGTACCGCAATTTCTGACTTGGGGGTCGGCAATCAGTTTGGTTACATCAGCAAAGATAGGGTAGTTAGAACGGAGCAATTCAGAATCTTCCAGTTCTACCTCTCGGGTGAGGGCGCCCAAACGCAAATAACCGTCTGACTCACGAATGTAGCTCAAACCCGGAATGTTATTGATATCAATAACCATTTCCGGCTCCGCTAACCGCAGCTTCATCATGGGAAGTAAGCTATGTCCTCCTGAGAGAATTTTAGCTTCGTCCCCATGCTTCTGCAGCAAGGCGATCGCTTCCGAGAGCGTAGTCGGGCTTGCGTAATCGAAGGAATTAGGGATCATGATTTATTTATTAAAACGGAATAAAAATGCATGAAACTACCGTTCAGCCAAGCTGAAAATAAAACCAGTACCGTCGATAGGTAGAAGGTAAATTCAGCGAGGTCAAACATCATATAAGAAAGCATGGTCGCACCTCCCAAAGCGAGGAGAAGTTCCGCGATTAGCGTCTTATTGCCTTTGAAATTGTATTGCAGCATCACAAACACACCGACCAAAAAAGCTAAGGTCAGCCATATGCTCCAATCGGGGTAACCAGTACTATAATTAGCCGCTCCGCACAAACCAACGGCGCCAGAATAGGTAATAAGGCAGAGAGGACATTTGGGTATCAAAACCAATAATATGCCTACCCAGAGGCTGGTCTTTCGAGCTGATTTTTTAAGCTCGGGTGTAGACACGTGAGAAGAGGAATGGCAATAGCATTCCTGTTTCGCTGGTGGGGCAGTCATAGTAGTCCTGTTGTAGCCTTAAGCCAGTGAATTGTCGCAGCAGTAATACAAGGTCGCGAGACCTACAACTATAGTTGTAACTCTAAATACAAGTGGGAATTATAAATTGTTTACACATTCAAAAAATAATATAAGTCAGAACTTATTAGATGGGATTAATACGCCCTCAGCTTAGCTAATCGGTCTAAATGATAATTTGTATCCCCAAGGCTTTGTTGAGCCACTCTGGCTCGTTTGAGGAAGAAGCCAATTTCTTCATCATCCGTCATTCCGATCCCGCCAAACATTTGGATCCCTTCATTACTGACTAGTTTATAGGTTTGGCCTAGTTTAGCCTTCGCTAGGCTCGCGAGTTGAGCAAGATCTTCATCACCACTATCGATAGCTTGTAAAGCTTTGATGACGATCGATTTACAGAGTTCTATTTCACAAAACATATGAGCCGCTCGATGCTGCAAGGCTTGAAAACTGCCGATCATTACGCCAAATTGTTTGCGCTCTTTAAGATAGGCAATGATGCGATCAAAGGCTTCTTTTACCCCTCCGAGCATTTCTGCAGCTAGGCCAATCCGGCCGACATCAAGTACATATTCGAGCAAAGAGCCGGGACCTTCATAGCTATCCAAAAGCGCTCCTTTGGCATTGTCTAAAGTAATGGTAGCAGCATTGCGGCTGTCCATCATTTTCACTTTAGTGATCTTAACACCCTCTGCTTTTGCGTTTACTAGGTAGAGTTTGGTTTTTTGGTCTCCTTCGGAGAACGCACTCACGTTTAGCTCGTCAGCTATGTTTCCATCCAATACAAAGAACTTCTTGCCGCTCAGCAAATAGTGATCGTCCTTCGGCGAAGCCGTGGTCGAAACCGCTAATTGATGAAAACTCGTCTCTTCGTGGGCCAAGGCAACTAAGCGTTCGCCGGAGGCGATAGCACCTAAATGGGCTTCCTTTTGCATTTGATTGCCGCCTTTTTCTATAGCGGTCGCCCCTAATAAAACGGTCGAAACCAAGGGAGAAGCAGTAAGCGTTCTACCTGTCTCTTCTAAGATTTGTCCAAGGCCGGTAAAACCAAAGCCAAGGCCCCCAAAAGCTTCGGGAATTGTCAGGGCTGCCCAACCCATTTCGGCCATTTCGGCCCAAAGTTGAGGAGAATAACCTAGGGGATCATCATCGTCCCGCAATTGACGTAGCTGAGCAATAGGCGCTTTTTCTTTGAGGAAATCCCGAGCTGACTCTTTGAGCATTTGCTGCTCTTCGTTGATAACTAATGGCATAATGATATTTG
>CAZHOC010000860.1:0-3446 GCA_964534295.1 uncultured Bacteroidia bacterium
CAAGAATTACCAGCATGCCGACCTAGTCTGCTACCTGCCTTTGGACACAGCCCCCAATGCGGAACGCTTCCTCTCGCTTTTTGATCTCAAGCTCGTCTTTTTTATCAAATACGAACTTTGGCTCAATTATTTGGAGGCCTTGGCCAAACGCGACATACCCACATTGCTGGTATCGGCTCGTTTTGATTCGCAAAGCAAGTTTGTGCGTTCCCCGATGCAGGGGCTATACCAAGAGGCCTTCCAATCTCTGACCCACATTTTCACCCAGGATCAAGGCACCAAGGATACTTTAGCGCGCATAGGCATCAGCCAAAATGTGAGCGTCAGCGGAGATACTCGCTTTGATCGAGTTAGTAGCAATGCCAGCGAATGGACGCCCATCGAGGAGATCTCTGCCTTCAAAAAAGAGAGAATTTGTATTGTGGCTGGTAGTTCGTGGCCCAAGGGAGAGCGTTTGCTTTTAGAGTTTTTTGACCGCTGCGCGGAACGCTTCGATCTCTGTATGATACTCGCTCCCCACGAAATCAATCAAAATCGGATTGAGGAACACATGCGTTCGCGAGCCGCGATAAGCCTCAAACACTCCCACATTGCCCAACTTAATGATCAGCATCGAATCCTTTGGATCGACAATATAGGTATGCTGTCAAGGCTCTATGCTTATGCTGATGTAGCTTATGTAGGCGGCGGCTGGGGCACGGGCTTGCATAACATCTTAGAAGCAGTGGTTTTTGGCTGTCCCGTACTATTTGGCCCTGAGCATCACAAGTTTCCGGAAGCTCAAGCGTTAATAGAGGCAGGAGGTGGGTTTGAAGTTGCCAACTTGGAAGCGATGCAAGATTGTCTTGTAAGCTTGCTAGATAAGGACCAACTTAGACTTGAGGTCTCCCGTAAAAATAAAAGCTTTGTTGCGGAACAAGCCGGTGCTACTGAGCAGATTATCCACTGGTGTCGCTCAGAGGACCTCCTACCGCAGCAATAATGTAAATATTGTGTTATGAAACGAACGCTCTTTTTGGCAGCTTTCCTTTGTGTGGCTGTACTTAGTCCCGCCCTCATGGGTTTTATGAATCCGCAGGCTGAGCCACGCCTTTATATCAATAGCCCAATCAAAAAAAGCACGCAAATCCAGCTGGCCTATGAGGTTACGACCCCTGGCTTTGTAGAGCTGCATCTTTTTGATCCTGATCCCGATCCGGATGTACGCGGCGAACCCGAAAAGAAGATTTGGATCAAAGGCAAAGTGACTGATCGCATTGGTTTAGACTATATCGCAGTGCCGCTCAAGCCCCTAGGTGCGGGTAAGCGCTACAAGTATATCCTTAAGTATAAAGGAAAGGATTACAGCAGTTCTTTTTACACAGATTGATGTGTGAGCCCTGCTGAAAATCGACAAAGGGAAAAAAGAAGCTAACAAGCGTTAGGCAAATCCTCAAAATTTGCTATAATTTACGTATCTTTGTGCCCTAAATTTTCGCCCCCTAATATTAATATATGATGCAAAACACGATGACATCTTCTATAAAAGTCAGTCCTGTGGCCGCTTCTCGCTTGCCAGAGGTTGATATGGATAATGTGCCATTTGGTCGCGTATTTTCGGATCACATGCTCGTCGCCCGTTACGAAAACGGTCAGTGGCAGCAGGCCGAAATTGTGCCTTATCAAGCTATTCCGATTCATCCTTCTATATCTGCTCTGAACTATGGTCAGTCGATTTTTGAAGGTATGAAAGCGCATAGGAGTCCTGAAGGTGATGTCATGCTGTTTCGCCCAGAAGAAAACTTCAAGCGTCTTAACTACTCTGCGGCTCGTATGTGCATGCCACAGGTGCCAGAGGAGATCTTTATGGACGGTCTCAAGCAATTGATTGCTTTGGATCGCGATTGGGTACCGACTCAAGAGCAAGGCTCTCTCTACATTCGTCCGTTGTATTTTGCGACCGATGAGTATATCGGCGTTAAGGCCTCTGAAAACTATATGCTCTGCATATTTACAGGACCTGTTGGGCCTTATTACCCAGAGCCAGTAAGCCTATTGGTAAGCCCTGAGTTTGTGAGAGCCACCATCGGTGGAACGGGCAGCGCTAAAGTTGCTGGCAACTATGGTGCGGCTATGTACCCTGATAAATTGGCCAAGGACCGCGGTTACAATAACGTCCTTTGGTTAGATGCCAAAGAGAGCACATATATTGAGGAGTGTGGTACTATGAACATCTTCTTCGTGATCGATGGTGTAGTGGTTACTCCTAATCTCACAGGCACCATCCTACAAGGCATTACTCGCGCTAGCCTCATCAAATTGCTCAAGAGCAATGGTTATCGCATCGAAGAGCGTCCGATTTCTATTTATGAAATTCAAGCCGCTCATCGCGAGGGGCGCCTCCAAGAAGCCTTTGGCGCAGGCACTGCCGCCACGGTTTCTCATATAGCCCGCATTGGCTTCAATGGCTACGACATGGTACTGCCTCCGGTCGAAGGGCGTAAGGTAAGTAACTGGGTGGGTAAACGTCTCGCCGACATCAAATTTGGTACTGGTGATGATACTTTTGGCTGGACGGTCAAAGTGTAATTGAAATGAACTAGTCTTTTAGCTAGTGAATATAAACAGAAACGTAATTTGGGTTGTTGGCCCAGATTACGTTTTTTTGTTTCAGCAACACCGAGTCCCATGAGACAGCACCATGGGTCCTCATCAAAAACACCATTTTAAGCACAACACCTTTTCAATCATGAAACACATTATCTGCTCACTCGTGAGCTTAGTGCTCTTTAGTAGCATGTTTTCCCAAACCTTTGTAAAAGAAGTCCAACAAAGATTTCTCAGAGCTTCCCTGCCGATCAATAATAGTCAAGTACTTGTTGCTGCAGTTTCGATAGATGATGCCTATCAAAATGCCATGCCAAGTCTCATGCTATTTGACACGACAGGCAATCTTTTGCAGGAATGGGATGATCCAGCCGAATTAACCGTCAATAATATCGCGGGCTTTGATTTCAAACTCGATCGATTTGCAAATGGCGATGTATTATTAGCGGGTAGTAATTTTGATAAGTGGTATTTACAGCGGTTTAACCTCAGCACCCAACAACGGACTACGATCTATAGTGATCCAGATAGCACAGGCTTAAATAGCGTAATAGTGGATGTTCAAATTTTAGATAATCAGGACATCTTGGTTTCGGGTTATAACTATCCAAGTGGGGGCACCATTGGTTATCGATATTTTGTAGAACGTATCACTCCACAAGGCAATGTTGTATGGACCCATCCCAGCAGTGGCTCAAGCGGATTTCATAATTCAAATGTATCCATCTCTACTGCCACCGACTCTCTTATTTTTGTAGGGACTAGGGTAAACTATCAGTCCAACACTACCTATGACTTTTTTCTATTAGAAAAGCTTGACCTCAATGGGCAGGTTTTAAAGGATACCATCTTGGATTTCA
>CAZHOC010000861.1:0-3444 GCA_964534295.1 uncultured Bacteroidia bacterium
CTTAGCGAAAGAAAAAACCAAAAACAAATAGGAAAATCGCAATAAATTAGCGCTGGGAAGCGCCAAAGGATCGGACAAACACTTTCAAAAAGTTCCAGCCCTCGGTCATTAAAATCCGAAGATTTACCTTACTAAATACCACCCCTTCTCGAAGCTTGACTTCATAAGCTTGCATTTTGAGCTCCTTACGGCGATCTACCAAAAAGATAAACTCCAAATCAGCAAGGTAGCGCGAGATGCTAGTCTGCAAGAAAATAGCGCGGGCTTCGCCCTTAAATCCTTTAAGGCCACACTGAGTGTCAGTAATCGAAATTCTTAAAAAAGTTCTTGCTAGCCAGCGTAAAAAACGAGAGATCCGTACTCTGCCCTGTGGTAGGTGAGCATAATAGCTACTATCCTTGATCCCTATCGCCACATCCGTCTCATCGCTTGCTAAGGCAAAGTAGAGCTTTTCGAGACTGGCAAAAGTGTAAGGAAAATCAATATCAGTAAAAATAGTAATCGAAGCTTTTGCGGCCTCTACCCCAGCCCGTAAAGCCGCCCCTTTTCCCTGATTGACTTGTTGATCAACAAACAAAAAGGCTGGCAAATTCTCCTCCAATTGTTGAATCGCCCAAGGTGGCACACCGCCAGGCGTTCCATCATTTACCACAATCATCCTATGCGAGATAGGTTCCTCTCTTTGAGAAAGAAACTTACTCGCTTCAATAATCCGGTCCGTCCATCCTTCAGGGGGTCGGTAACAGGGAAGCACGATATCGAGCTTATGCTCACTCAAGATAGTAGTTGTTATACATCAAACGGTGTGGAGCAGGACTCTCCCACCAAACTTGGCTGTTTTCAGGTCGAAGTAAAAAGGACTCCGCCTGAGGTCCCCGATGCATGAGGTATACTCGGACGCGATTACCAGGCTGCTTTACTTTAAAGAAATGCTCCACCAAAGTATGCTGGGCAAAAACGGTCTGCCCAAACATAGTTGGGATTTCTTGCCAATGTACTTGTTGGCCCGCTGAGTCTAATTCTTGATAATAAAGCACGGGGAAACCAGCAATTTCCTGCCTGATCTTCATCCAAGCAGAGGCTTGATAACGCAAGGTATCAGGGATAATATCATCGAAGAGTATCAATTGCTCGTTTTCAAGCTCGCTTTGCATTTCTTCTCCAAAAGCGGACGGCGCGCCTTTATCGAAGGTATTGAGTACGGCTTTGCCGAACGCTTGATTGATATAAAGTCCTGGCTGCACTTCGCGTAAGCTATCTTTTTCAGTCGCAAATTGACTGATCAGTGCCTCTTTGTCGGAGCGAAGCTTTTCGATAGGCATTTTAAAGAGGCCAAAGCGGCCTTTGCGGATGATAAGTTCTGCATCTTCGATGAACGCTTGTTCCCGCACACTGATTGGTACATCGAACTCATGCAATATCAAGAAAGGCTTTTGGTTGGGAAGGCGATCCAAAACAGGCTTATCCAAATGAGGCCCTGAGATCAATTGTAAGAGATCAATCGTCTGTTGGTAGGAGGTACGAGACATGCTCCCACATGCCATTGGCAAGCCTGTATTGAAAGCTAACTTATAGACTCTTGCAGTAGTAGGACCAGTTTGCCATCGAGGCACAAACTTATCAGAGCCAATCAAAAAGTATGGAATCGGTATGACGGCTTGAAATTCATCGGCACTCGTGCCTACTTCATTTAGCCATTGCTCAAAATCAGGCTCCGCATTGGCAAAGACATTATCACCTTTTGATTGCTTGACAATATTGGCATGTAGATCCAGGTGGATCGCGGCTTCAAATCCCCACAACACCAAGGCAACAATCAAAAATCCAATGCCAATGTTGGCAATACCTTTGCGAGCAGTCAAACGGTATAGCCTATGCAAGTATACCGCAGCATACATGGTAAAGACATAGTAAAATACCCAGCTAAAGCGTCCCAAAGAGCGGAATTGTCTTAACGGCTTGAGGATATCTAACAAAAATTCCATGTTCCATCGAAAAGGGATGGCCATGGCAAAAATCAAAACTAGGACTGAGGCCCAAAGGGCTGGACGTAGCGTTCCCGATAAGGCGGGCATAAACATACGCTTCCACCTACCCTTGATGGCATGACGCCCCATACGAATCAGCGTCAAAATGGCCACCCAAGTAGCGGTAAAGCCCACATAACTAAAGGCCTCCACTTCTGGACGCCTCCATTCATGTACAAAGCGGTGCCAAGCCTCCCAAAGGGCCCCTTGCACCGGCAAGAAGATAGCTTCTAGTTGTGCGCGATAATAGAAAAAGCCAGAAGGCACAGGAGGGCGATCATCGACCGTATCTGTGATCGCCATAAACAACTGAAAAACGATCAATGGGAGTAAAAGCACCAAAACCGACTGGACCAATTTGGTCCGCCGAAATGAGCGTTCGCGAGTAGCGGGAATAGCCTGCAAAGCCAAAAAGGCAAAGCCAAAGATACTCCCCATCAAGAGATAATAGGGATGAATTAATCCTCCCAAAAACAACCAAAGAAGGCTTGCTCCTGTTGCGACCCAGGGCCTAGGCCCTTCCGTCATACGAATGAGACTCCACCAAAGGACAGGCAAATAAGCCACATAGGCTAAAGCATAGTGTCCCGCGAAGCGATGGATTTGAGGACTCAGGAAAGCGATAATAATCGCAACTGGAACCGCATACCAAGCAGGTAATCGATAGTGCCGACCGATGCGATACATCATATACATCGCAAGGATCAAAGACCAGAGAACCAGACTATTGAGGATCGCAACGGTATGATCAGCGACAGGGTAGATATGGTCATCTACCAGATTGATTAGCCAAGAAAATAGTGGCTGATTATCGGTAAAGGACACGTGTTCCCCGAAGGGATAATTCATCCCGCTAAAGTGGGTGCCACTATCATATTGGACAAACCAAGCCGGCGTGAAGTAATTTTTGAGTCCATCCATGCTCCCACCGAGTAAGTACTCATTGGGATCCCAAACGGCCTGCCCGAAAAATAGATCGAGTATCCATATTCCAAGGCCCAATAGGACCAAGACGGGCAGATATGACTGGACAAAGCGCGTACGCATACGCGCCAAAATTAGTACCTATACTGCTTAATCCAAATCAGGATTCCAGAGAAAGGCCATCCGCTGCTGATTGTTGTCAAAATAGATGTAGAGATCTTGGCCGTCTCGTTCGAAGGCGTTAGCTGTTTCAAAGGCGTCCCAAAAGCGTTGAGCCCAGTCAGGATCGCGTTTTAGACTACCGGCAAACTCAGTATTTTCCATGGTCCCGTCCTCGTATAGACGATACTTACCATAAAATGAGTTGACGACAGTTTCACCTTCAAATTTGCCTCGTTTCCCTTTATCGGTGAAAGTAATTTTTACGGGTTTAGGTACGTGCTCGGGTTTGAGGTAGCGTTCGCCAGTGGCGATATCCTCATAATATTGCAGA
>CAZHOC010000862.1:0-3442 GCA_964534295.1 uncultured Bacteroidia bacterium
TACAGACGATCTAGACATTACCTGGATTGGTGGTGTTCAATCTTATTTCGGACTGCAAGGAGATAGCTTTCAAGACTTTGGCATCCGTACGGCTCCCAATAATACCCTTCTGGAACTTGATGTAAATAATAATGGGCGTACAAACACCCACCTCATTCTGATTTTACTGGAAAACAACGGTAGCCCCAATGATTTTGCCCATACGGTTCATTTGGACACGGATGGCTGGCAAAGACTTTCTATTCCACTCAATCGATTTGTAGATCTAAACGATGCAATTGTGGATCCTGCAAAGGTTAGAATCGTCAAGATTTTCCTTACAGACGATGACGATAGCAATACCCTTCTCGAAGTGAATGTCGACAATCTTCGCTTTGTAGAAATACTCTAAAGACACTCATACTCTTAACCTAATAACCAAAAATCTTCGACTTATGAAAGGACACTACTTACTTTTAGCTACTCTGTTTCTTTGGGCACAGGCTGCTAGCGGCCAGGTCTATTTGGACCAATTTGACAATGATGATCCTGCCTTCACTGGAGGAGCAGGGAGTTATACGTTCAGCGAAGCTAATGATGAATGGACCATCACCGCCAATAACCCCGGCGCTTTTGATGCTTTCACTTATGACACGCACGATCCAGTAGCCAATATGGGAATCAAAGTGGACATGAGTGCCAACAATAAGATCTTTGTGAGAGCAAAAGCAAGTGCCGTTGGTACGCAATTGCGAATGGATGTCCAGGATTCTACGGGATATTTGACTTCTTTACCGGGCATTACCAAAACCCTTACCTCCACTTATCAGGTACTAGAATTTGACTTTAGCGGCGTTTATCAGGATGGTGGCTATGGAGGCACTCCCTGTAGCACTGGGCCCTGCCAAGTTGATAGCTCCGTGATCAGTCGTTTGGTTTTTTACACCGATCCAGGAGTTGGAGGATTCAATGGCACTGTTGTCATTGATTATATCGCCTTTGGCTCCGAGCCTTCTCTTGTCCCAATGTCGGATGTCTTTCAGGATCATTTTGATACCGATAGCTCGATCAATTCATTTTCCTTTGTTTCAACGGGTTATAACCTCAGTCTAAATACTGATAGCTCAACCATTACCATCAATGGCGATGGAAGCATGGGGCCATTTGATCCGTTGACCTACATTTTTCGCAATAGCAATCTAGATACAATTGATATTGACGTTACTGCCAACAATAAAATGTACGTCAAAGTAAAATCCAGCGTAGCCAATACGGCCCTTCGAATGGACCTACAGGATATCAATGGATTCATCACCACTCAAGGCTCTATCACCAAAATAATTGGCACAGACTACACAGTCTTAGAATATGACTTTACGGGGACCTACGCAGATCTAGGCTATGGGGGTACTCCTTGTACCCAAGCGACTGCGCCTTGTCCGGTAGATGGTACTCGAATCGGTAATATTACGATGTTTATTGAACCGGGAACAGGGATGTTTTTAGGCGATATTACCATTGACTACATTTCTTTTGGCACTCCTCTAGAGGCAGCTGGACCAGAAGCCGTATTGCTATACGAAGATCATTTCAACAATGAAACCCTTGAATTTATTGGTGATCCGGGAGGTTTGGTCTCTAGCGAGGTGGGCAGTGATTGGATTATCACCGGTGATGGTAGTGGTGGTGCATTTTCAGCAGTCTCCTATATCCTGCACGATAAGGATAGTGGTTCTCAAGTATTCTTAGACATGGCTCCAGCATTGGACAAAGTGTTTGTCCGCGCAAGAGTAGACAGTGCTACAGGCTCGGTACCGCTTCGCTTAGACATATTAGACACTGCTGGCTATGTGTCTTCAATCCCAGCTATCACCAAAGTGATCTCATCGGAATATCAAATCTACGAATACAACTTTGCCGGCAATTATTTTGATGGCGGATTTGGTGGTTCTCCTTGTACAGCGGGTCCTTGTCCACTAGATCTGACCGCTATTACCCAAATGCTTTTTTACCCAGATCCAGCCCAAGGCGCCTTTAATGGTCAATTATACATTGATTTTGTCTCCATTGGCAAACCCGCAGGAGAAGATATGGGGCCTAAGGGAATCACTGGCTATAGTGATCAAATGGATGACAATACCTCTTTATTCTTAAATGACGTTGGAGGGCTCAGTTCAAGTGTCGCCAATGACGAATGGACTATCACTGGAGACGGTACCTCTGGACAGTATTCTCCTATCCTGTACAACGCACATAATGACTTAGGCGAATTGATTTTGATCGATGCCCTTGGCAGTAATAATAAGCTATTCATTCGCGCTAAAGCCAGTGTAGATTCTACCAAATTACGCGTGGATCTACAGGATAATCAAGGCTATGTAACGAACCTAAATCCACCTTCGGCAATGATCGGGACAGATTATGCGGTCTACGAGCTTGATTATACCAATGCCTATGAAGATGGTGCCTATGGCGGAACTCCTTGTACAACTGGTCCGTGTCCTGTAGATGCAGAGCGGATTGAAAACATTCAGGTGTTTATTAATCCGGATGCAGGCGGTTTCACCGGAACGCTTACCATTGATTGGCTTTCCTTTGGTGCGACCTTGACGAGTATTGAGACACCAGCTTTGCTGAACGCTTTTGTCGCCTATCCAAATCCGGTCAATAGTCAGTTAAATGTGGATTTTGATTTAGCCAAGCTTTCTGAGGTAGAACTAAGGGTTTATAATAGCATGGGCAGCTTAGTCAAGCTAGAAAATGCTGGATTACTAGCTCCTGGCAAGCATAGTCTACAAACCGATTTGGCCAATTTGAGCACTGGTATATACTTCATTCAATTAAAGATTGATGGGGTTCAAGCCGGAAATCTCAGAGTATTTAAACAATAGTAGTTTTTTTGCACAGTCGATTGAGGCATAGCTTCAGGCGACTGTTTTTTTTTGTTAGCTTTCAATATGAAATATTTTGCTTTCATCATCCTGATTACAGGTTTTTTGTTGCCGCTTAAAGCACAAGATGCCTATCACACCCAGCTCCTAGATAGCCTTCAAGCCAACTATGGCTTACCTCAAGGCAGTTGGGTGTTTTATGACAATGAAACTGACATCATGAATAATGCTATCGGCTACGGTAGCAGTAATTCTCAGCAAAGTGTAAATGGACAAGCCTTTTCTACCATGGTAGAGCATACACTAGCAGCAGCTGGTGGTGCTCCTTGGGACGCAGGTTGGAACATACGTAATACTAGCGCAGTGCAAAGCGGAGACGTTATGCTTGCGGTCTTTTACATCCGTTCGGTAGGTGGAGAAGGTAAGGTCAATTTTTTTGTCGAAAATGCCTCTACCTTCAACAAAGAGGTCATTTTGACCTTGCCAGTCGGCACAGAATGGAGAAGGTATTTAATACCCTTTACTGCTGGTAGTAATTATGCTGCCAACGGTATGAGCTGGGGTTTTCATTT
>CAZHOC010000863.1:0-3441 GCA_964534295.1 uncultured Bacteroidia bacterium
GCACACTGTTCACGGCGATGAAATCAAAGTCAAAGATTCAGAAACAACCCTCTTTATATTCAAATCAAATAGTGATAAGCACACTGGGCAGACTAGTTTCTTCAAAGTCTGTGCAGGTGAAATCAGTAGTGGACAAGAACTATACAATCTAGCTACACGCAATAAAATCAAGCTGGGACAGCTCTTCGTGATGGACGGTAAAAACCGTAATCAGGTAGACAAGCTTTCGGCCGGAGATATTGGCGCTACAGTCAAGCTCAAGGATACTTACTCCAACCAAACTCTGAGACTAGAAGATGATGGAGCCGCCCTCGCCCCTATCATTTATCCCAACTCCAAAATCAGGGCTTCCATCGTTCCTGAAAAAGATGGTGATGAAGAAAAGCTCGCCGTCGCACTGAGTAAGATTGGGCAAAATGACCCAACCCTTACGGTAGAGTATGCCAAGGAACTGCGCCAGAGCATCATACACGGCCAAGGGGAACTTCACCTCATGATCGTCAAATGGTTGCTGAGTCATATTCATGGCATAGAAGTCCGCTACGAAGAGCCAAGAATCTCTTATCGGGAGACGATACAAGTTCCTTCTGAAGGCCACTACAAACACAAAAAGCAGTCTGGCGGCTCTGGTCAGTTTGGTGAGGTTTATATGAAAGTGTACCCTTATCACGAAGGCTGGCAAGCGAGTGGAGAGTATAAAATCCGCGGGCAAGAAGCGATTGAACTGCCTTGGGGTGGTACACTACTATTTTGCAATGCTATCGTCGGTGGGGTGATCGATACTCGCTACTTACCGGCTATCCAAAAAGGCATCATGAAAGTCCTTGAGCAAGGGCCAATTACGGGTTCTTATGCTCGAGACGTAGTGGTGGTAGTTTATGATGGCAAGATGCACGCCGTGGATTCTAATGAGGTTTCCTTTATGCTCGCCGGGCAACATGCCTTCAAACAAGCCTTTATGGAAGCTAAGCCTCGCCTGCTGGAGCCCATCTATAAGGTGGAGGTCTTGGTTCCAGATGAGCAGATGGGAGATATTATGACCGATTTACAGAGTCGTCGCGCTATTGTTGAAGGCTTCAATAATGAAGGCGCTTACCAGCGAATCACGGCCCAAGTACCGCTATCTGAGTTATACAAATATGCCACGACTTTGAGTTCTCTCACCCAGGGTAGAGCCACGCATACCCGAGAGTTTTCTAAGTATGAAGTCGTGCCGGGAGATATACAAAAGAAGCTAGCTTCTACTCATTCAGAATTGGCAACTGCGGGTTAGTCCCCAGCCAGTCCTGAGCATAAAAGAGCTGTATGGTTTTCATACGGCTCTTTTTTTGTTTTTTACTCCCGAAAACTTTCGGGACGCAGAACGCTTGTCTCTATTGGTGCGGCATGCATGCGCGCACCTACAGGGATAATCGTTCTGCGAAGCAGTAGCCCCCTAAAGAAGAAGGCAAAAGTTACGTTTAGAGCTGGTCAAGCTACAGATACGTAAAGACCAGATTATGAAAACGATTTCTTTTATCCTCGCGATCCTCGCTGTTAATCTTTGTTTTGGCCAAGGGCCTGACTCTACTAAAGTGCAGGAGCTATACAATGCCTTCAATGAAAACTTATCGTTGCGCGAAGAGCAACAACAGCCCGTACTGGACCTATTGCACGCTACAGCAGAAGAGCTCAGAGCGAATCACAGTCAGAGACAAACGGACGTTCAAGCCTTTAGACAGCAAAAGAAGCAAATCCATCAAAATATGCGTAGTCAAATGGGGAGTATACTCGATGCGGAGCAAATGGCCATATTTGAAGCGGCGATGCAACAGAGAAGAGCGGCTCGCAAAGGAAAAGGAGGGAAAAAAGGCAAGCAAGCTGGCAATGCTCCAAATACCAATCTTGATGTGGCATCTCCGGCCAATCAATTAGGAGTAGACGCTTTGGCTCGCTCACTGGACTTTTTATTTGAGGAGGTATTGACCCCGACCGTACGCAACAAGGTAAACGGCCAATAAAAAAATGGACCGTGGAAAAGCCACGGTCCTAGTAGTGAATGGTAAAGTTAGAGACTTTTTAAAAAGTCTTTAATACACAGTCTTGAGTATAAAGATTTGACGCGCTTTAGGAGTCTGTCTTTATACTGTTTATTCTTTCCTAGCTATTTAAAATGCATAAACAGCGGCCAATACGGCTTGTACTGCGCTAGTTGAGGCATTGCCTTCTCCGTCAAGGAAGATAGATTCGCTGGCAGCGTCAAAACGGATTTCTGGGATAAATACTAATCCACCAGAACCAAAGTTGCCAGATAGAGTAACAGAGGTAACTGTTCCGTCTACGTCAGCACTCAAAATGCCACTAGCGGCAGAGGCTTGAAAGTACTCCGTACGCAAGCCTAAGGCAGCAGCGTCAGTTAGGGCATAGTTCACATAGAGAGCGCCTCCGGCGAACGCTACTTCTTCTTCTCCTTCACCGCCATCGGTATAACTCGCTGCATTGACACCTAAAATAAGTTTGTCAGATACTGAAAAAGTAGTGGTTAAGTCTACTTCCGTACCGCTTCCTGCTCCAGTCACAAAGTTGATATAAGCATCCCAACCATCAACCGGAGAAATGTAGAGCTGAGCACCCAAGCTGCTCGGTCCGATAGAATCAGGTGCGGTATAAACGTTCCAAGGATTGAAAGCACCGACCATGACACCCACCTTATCGGTGATGGCATAGTCTAGCTTAACACCTGCATTTTGAAATGGTCCGTTGGTAAATAGGTAGGAAGTAGAATAGTTGAAATTGCCGGTGGGGGAAATAACTTCATAACCCACAAAAGTTCCCATATAACCGCCTGTAATGGTCAATTTGTCGGTCAAGGCATAGGAAGCATAGAGATTTTGGATACGTGGTGCATAGGCAGAACCTTCAGGAGCTGGCCCAGCAGAACCGGCATTACGAGGACCGAAAGCGATCTCCCCGACAAAAGAAGCCTTACCCGTAGTCTTTTCGAAAAGCAGGTCAAGCATACCAATCGAAATAGAGTTTTGATCGCCAGCAAAGCTAGTACCGATGTTGCCCGTGCCTGAGAAGTCATACTTGTAATAGACATCAGCAGAACCTGATACCTGTAGTCCGGTATCTTCAGAGCTAGCATCCTGCGCTAGGCTAAGCATAGGCATGAGGATAGTGACTACTAATAGTAGTAAAGAAGTAGATTTCATTTTAAGAGTATTTTGAGTCTTATAAGGGAATACAAATTAGACTCGAGGGGAGGAGCAAAGTTGATGTTGAATGATCGCTGAGAGTAATTGTTGCATGGAGGGGGGAGTAGAGCTGAATGAAGGAAGGAATTAGATGAATTTGATTTAGAGCATTCTTTCGATCATTCGATACTGCAACAATCAATGAATAGGGGGAGGTTTTTTGCCGAGGAGGCAGGCCTCCCCTATTCATTTCAACATTAGGACT
>CAZHOC010000864.1:0-3435 GCA_964534295.1 uncultured Bacteroidia bacterium
AGACGTACAACGTGCCACTGATGAAGCCCGATGGTGTCGACAATGGGTTCTGGCGACATAGCGTGGGAGGAATAGATTTGAATAGAGACTGGCAGGAGTTTAATCAACCCGAAACTTCTGCGGTGAGGGATTTTTTAGAGGGAAAAGGAAGAACTGGGGTTGAGTTTGTCTTTGCCGCAGATTTCCATTCTACCTGGAAAGATATTTACTATACGCTGGATTCATCCATTGTCAATCAACATGCCTATTTCATTTACGATTGGATAGAAAATATTTCGACGAAGCTCGAGGTAGATAGCCCAATGGTAAGCCCATCCGTACATCTTCGACCGACTATGGTTTCTCGCAACTATTTTTACCATGACCATGATATTCCTTCTATTGTATTTGAACTTGGAGACAACACGAAGCGAGATTTTCTGGATCAAAAGGGCCGGGTTGCAGCCGAAGAACTCATGAAAATTCTATTAAAGAAGTAGCTATTTGTTTACTCTGAGCGCTAGTGCTTTTGGCAAGACGCGTACTTCAAAAGGAGGTTGACCTAACCGTTCACCGTCGATGTGGGCGAATAGCAGCGGGTTACCCTCAACCGAGACTTTTTTAGCTTTATGAAAGGATACTTCCTTGAGCTTCCTATGTGTTCCTTTGGATAGCCTACCTACATTTAAAAATCTTCTAAGGCCTGAGATTTTGCCAATCTCACAGATCTCCAAAAACCCGTCATCGATCTTTGCTTCCGGCATAAGCTTAAAACCACCACCGAAGGTTGAGCCATTGCCAATAGTCAATAAGATCAGATCATTTTGAAGAGGCATCCCGTCTAAGCTGAAAGCAAAATGTTTCTCTCTATAGCCTCCTAGTATTCGAAGTACATGATAATAGTACGCAGCATGTCCCTTCAGAATCGGGATACGCTTTGAAGCCATGTCTTCCACAATTTGCCCATCAAACCCGATTCCTACCCCATTGATAAATTTTCTGCCGTTGCAAATACCAAGGTCAACTTCTATGACATCTCCATTGATGGCCGTTTCGATGTGCTCCTCGATTGTCTTTCCCAAGTTGACCATTTTCACAAAGTCATCACCTGTTCCTGCTGGAATTACAGCTACGGGAATTTTAAATTTCAGCCCGTTGATGGCTTCGTTGATGGTCCCATCACCTCCGATGATGATGAGGTCTGTAAATGAATCATCCAGCTTGTCTTCGACTGAGACCCAGGCACTCTTTGTGAGCCCGGTATCCTCGACCGGGAAATCAATGTTTTTTGTCTCTAGAGACTTTCTGAGTCTTTTTACGATCACGGAAGTTTTTCCTCCTGCGGCCGGATTCCAGATGACGAATATCCTTCTCATGCCTCAAAAAGGCAATTTAGCGAGATCAACGTTTCCTCCTGTCAGAATTACGCCTACTTTCTTGTTGGTGAATCTCTCTTTGTTTTTCAGCAACGCTGCGAACGGTACAGCACAAGAAGGTTCAATAACTATTTTCATGCGCTCGTAAATTAAACGCATGGCCGAAACGATCTCCTCCTCCGTTACTGTGAAACAATCTTCTGCGTGTTTTTTTAATATCTCGAAGTTTTTTTCTCCTATTGTGGTCTTAAGACCGTCGGCAATGGTATTGGAACTTTTATTTGGTATAATCCTTCCCGCTTTAAGCGATTGATATGTGTCATCTACCTCTTTTGGTTCCGATAGATAGATATCAAGTGGAGGATCAATGTAATGTGATACCAGGGCCGTACCTGCTGCCAGTCCTCCGCCCCCCACCGGGGTAATGATCGCGTCCAGATCATCGGTTTGTTCGATAAGTTCTTTTGCAGCTGTTCCTTGTCCAGCGATAATATTGTAATCATCAAACGGATGTACTAACGTAGCGCCCGTTTCTTCAACGATATTATTACAGGTTTCTGTCCTAGACTGATCATTTGGTTCGCAGAGGATTACTTCGGCGCCATATCCGGTGACCGCCTCAATTTTCACTTTCGATGCATTTTTCGGCATTACTACATAAGCTTTCGAGCCAGCCAGCCTGGCTGCCAGCGCCACAGCTTGTCCGTGATTACCTGAAGAGTGACAGGCAAACCCTTTTGATCTTTCTTCTGGGCGATAGGCAAAAATCTTATTTGAGGCACCCCGCATCTTAAAGGCCCCTACTTTTTGGAAATTTTCACACTTAAAGAAAATGTGACAGCCGGCGATCTCATCAAGGTTTGCGGAGGTGAGTACGGGGGTTTCGTAGATGTATTGTGAGATTCTCTGATGAGCCCTTTTGATATCGGAAAAAGATGGGATTGAACTAAGCATTACTCAAAGTTTCAAAAAAGAATTTTATTCACCACATCTTTTGATGTTCTTATTCTAACTTCTTCGATAGAAAATATGCTGAGAAGTCTTGGAATAAGAAGATGTAGATATTAGCTAATGTGCCTCCAACCAATTGCTACCCACCCCTAAACCAATTTCCATCGGCACCGCCAATGGATGCGCCTCTTTCATAAACTCTTGAACTTTGTTTGTCAACAGTTCTTGTTCATCCTTGTGCATATCAAAGACTAATTCATCGTGTACTTGCATGATCATTTTAGATCTTATTTGTTCACTTTTCATCCATCCATGAATATTGATCATCGCAATCTTAATGATGTCTGCGGCGCTTCCCTGTATGGGGGCGTTGATTGCATTTCGCTCGTCAAAGCCCCGCATGGTGAAGTTTTTAGAGTTGATGTTCCGTAAGTATCTCCTTCGGCCTAAGATGGTTTCTACATACTGGTCTTGCTTTGCTTTTTCAATGGTTTCGTCCATGTATTTCTTCACATTGGGAAACTGGGTGAAGTAAGCGTCGATGATTTCCTGAGCTTCGCCCCGAGCGATATTCAAGTTCTGAGATAGGCCAAAAGCTGAGATACCGTAAATGATTCCGAAGTTTACTTCTTTGGCTTTTCGCCGCATATTGGGCTCTACGTTTTCAACATCTACTCCAAATACCTTGGCTGCGGTGTTGGCATGGATATCTACTCCATTTTTAAAGGCGGTCATCATGCTTTCATCCTTAGAAAAGGCGGCCATAATCCGCAGTTCTATTTGCGAATAGTCTGCCGCCATTATCAGGTGACTGTCATCGGTAGGGATAAAAGCTTTTCGTATCTCCCTGCCCTTAGCAGTCCGAATTGGGATGTTTTGAAGGTTGGGGTTATTGGAACTTAATCTTCCTGTTGCAGCAACAGTCTGTCGATAGTCAGTATGAATTTTGTAGCTATTCGGACTGATCAGTTTTGGTAAGGCATCGACGTAAGTTGATTTGAGCTTTTGATACTCTCTAAACTCAAGAATCTTGGCGGCAATCTCATGTTCATTTGCAAGTTTTGACAGGATTTCTTCCCCTGTGGCATATTGACCGGTCTTGGTTTTTTTTGGATTTTCGACCAGCTGC
>CAZHOC010000865.1:0-779 GCA_964534295.1 uncultured Bacteroidia bacterium
GTGTGGCACTTCTTCCAGATAAACCGTACGGATAACTTCGCTACCATCTTCAGCAATCTGTAGCGCTCTTGCTCCTACAATGCTGAACTCTAATTGGTCAAGTTGATCTGAGTCAGTAAATTCTAGATAATAATCTACCTCGGCATTGAGGTTGATCGGCTCGCAAGCGGTGAAGGTAAAAAGGGCGGCTACAAAGCTGAGAGAAAAAATGAGGTACTTCATGTGAATGCGTTGTTTGTTGAGTTAATTGTTGTGTCTTATTGACCACTATCAACCCAACAAGGTTGCACCCTAGACTTATTGAGATCCCATCATCAAAAAGGCTTTGATAAATTCACCTATCTCTCCGTCCATAACGTCTTGCAGATTGGTACTCTTTAGCTCTGTTCGTACATCTTTGACTTGTTTGTAGGGGTTAAAGACGTAGTTGCGAATTTGGGAACCCCACTCGATATTCATTTTTTCGGATTCCGCGTCTGCTCGCTCCGCATTTCGTTTTTCTAATTCTAATTGATAGAGTTTTGATTTAAGGAGCTGAGTGGCCTTCTCTTTATTGCGAAGCTGACTACGTTCTGTTTGTGAAAAAACCGTTATGCCAGTTGGGATATGTTTCATCCGGACGGCAGTCTCTACTTTATTGACATTTTGACCTCCCTTGCCAGAAGAGTGAGTGGTTTGGGTCTCTATTTCGTCTGGCTTGAGTTCAATCTCTATCGTATCGTCAATCATGGGACGTACATCAACCGAGGCGAAGGTCGTTTGGCGTTTTCCTTGGGCAT
>CAZHOC010000865.1:792-3434 GCA_964534295.1 uncultured Bacteroidia bacterium
ACCATACGGTGAACGCCTTTCTCGCCTTTAAGGTACCCAAAAGCAAAATCACCGATGATTTCAATCTCTGTGCTTTTGAGTCCGGCGGTTTCCCCCACTACCTCATCAATCAAGGACCATTTAAAGCCATTTTTGTCGGCGTACATGGTGTACATCCGCTTGAGCATCTCTACCCAGTCCTGCGCTTCTACCCCGCCTGCGCCAGAGTTGATTTCCAAGACACAGTTGAGGCGATCCTCTTCGCGATTGAGCATTTTTTTGAACTCTAGTTCTTCAATCGCGGTTTCTGCCGCTTTGAAGGCTGCTTCTACCTCTGATTCCTCTACTTCTCCTTCCGAAGCAAATTCAGCAAGGACTTCTACTTCTCCCACTTTTTCAATAGCGGCTTTGTAGGCATCGGTCCAAACTTTGAGGGCAGCGATTTCTTGGAGGACTTTTTGGGCGGCTTCGGGATGATCCCAAAAGTCGGGCTGTAAGGTGATGGCTTGCTTTTCTTCTATCAGGGCTTCTTTTTCAGCCACGTCAAAGATAGTCTCCCAGCGTTTGCACGCGTGAACGGAGTCCTTTGATTTGATCTTGATTCATAAATGTCTATTGGGTGAGCAAATATAGGTTTTGAAGCTTCCTACACCAAACGGATTGGGATGAGCGTTCTGCGCAGCAGGCCCCCAAAAAATAAAGAAAGCGAAACTAAAAGCCGCCAAACATCCGGAATGCATCCTCAATATGATGAATCATAGGATGCTCTGGGTTATCCATGCCAATCGAAATAATGTCGAAGCGGGAGGGCACAGAGGTAAGCTGCTTTTCGTATAAATAGCAATCGGCGACTCTAAATAGGATTTTCTGCTTCGCAGAACTCACAGACTCTTCAGGTGTGGTGCCAGACTGGGTATTAGATCGAGTTTTTACCTCAACAAATACGACTTCTGCAGGAGTCAGACGCAATGCTACAATATCAATCTCGCCTTTTTCGTAACGATAGTTGCGATCCATGATGTTGTAACCTTTGGCTTCCAAAAAGCCAGCAGCAATTTCTTCGCCCTTCTTACCTAAATCGTTGTGCTCCGCCATGAGAAATTGAATATCGAATTAGCGATTATCAAAGTGAGCCCAAAAATAAGGAACTCCTCTGATAAGCGCATCGCCTAAGGGCTATATTCCTTAGTAGCGGTAATCTCGCATTTTGACTTCAAAGTCTGCAGGAATAAGAAATTGGGAATCGTCAAATTCACGCTTGGTTACTTTATCTGCGGTAGTAACCACCGTAATGGCTTTGGTTTTGCGAATGGTTTTGAGGGGTATGCGACCATCTAAGCCATCCACAAGAAATGCGGCCTTAGCACGACAAGGTTGCGGAAATGCGGCTAAATCCACTTTGATCTGGTCATTGACATAGTAAAAAAAGACCACGCCTTCTTTGACTAACTTGAATTCTTCGCACTCGACGCCGCTGATGGTTTCGGTTTTGCCCGTAGCTTGGGCGATATACTCTTTTTTCTTTTCGTTTTTATGGGTGTTGCGATTGATATCTGAGTGGGGCGAGAAGCGATAAGCCCGCTGATTGCTCATATCAATGCTGTACTCGAAATTGGAGTCGGCGACAAACATAAACTGCTTAGGATACTCACCGCCATAAAGCTGTACGATATAGCTACCTCCGCGGAGGTGCATGTTCATTTCGTTATTGGGTTTGTTGAGGGCGAGCATTTCTGCTTCTGCTCCGCTCATTTCCACTTTGAAATGAATACTTCCTTCAAAAAAATCTTGAGCCACTAGGCTAGAGGTGGCGATAAATAAAAGACTAAAAATTAACGTGCGGTACTTCATGTAAAGGCTTAATGTTATGTGTCTCCTTAAAAATACGTTTCTAGTTCCCACATATTTTAACGGACTTCGCCCGAAAAGTTACTTTAGGAGGTCACTGTAAGATTGTTCGAGTAGATCTTCCTCTTTTATGCCGAAGGCTTTGATATAGTGCTCGCACTGGGCATGGATATTTTGTTGCCCAATGGAGCCATCCGCATCAATGGCCTCAATCTCAATGAATTCACCCAAGCCTTCGACCCTATCTAGATGAAATTTTACATTGTCGATAAAGTAGATGGCCCGGTCTTTACTGACGGTTTGCCAGCTCCCCAAAGCGGCGCTAAGTACGGCTCTCAGTTTTGGGGTTTCCTGGGGGTGGTAAAGATGCACCTCTGAGGTTTTGGGCCCCGCTTGATCGGGGCGATTATAAAAAATGAGACTGTTTTCGATATTGCCCTCCCTCAGTTTGAGTCTCCCTGCGGGAACGGTAAAATAGGTATCGACTTGATGGTCTACTCCTCTAAAGTCAGCATTATGTTCCTTGAGATAGGCTTCAATGGCAGCACGGTCTCTGGCTTTGGCTTTGATTTCTACGTTTAGGTGCAATCTGTTAAAATCGCAGTAGCTTCTATTTCTACCACCAAACCTTCTTTGACCAAAGAATAAACTTCCAACATCGTGGAAGCCGGTCTAATCTCTGCGAAAACCTCTCCGTGAGCTTTGGCTACGGCTTGAAAATATTCCATGTCGGTCAGGTAGATGCGAGTCCTCACCACATCGGCCATACTCGCACCAGCGTCAATAAGCGCTTGCTCTATCTTGAGTAAAATATA
>CAZHOC010000866.1:0-3433 GCA_964534295.1 uncultured Bacteroidia bacterium
AGGCTATGATTTGAGGCTGGAATCTACTGGCACAGAGATCCGATATAGCGGTCGAGGAGCTGCGGTTAACAATTACTTAGCGGGAACGACTAATCTCCTGCAACAGTTTTTTCAAAAGAATGGGGATTTTTGGCGCTCGGAATTGCAATTATTTGAGAAGGTCGTGAGCGAGTTAGAAGGGGAATTGACTCAATCGCTCCAGGCTCAACTAGATTCCGCCAAGGTATCTCCTACTCTACAAAACTTATTAGAGACTAGAAATGAGTTGATATTGCTTGATCTTATCCAGCAATATTTAGTGATCAATCAATATGTAGGCGCTAAAAGAGAAAGCCTCTCTCCATTTATCAAGCAAAAGATTGCTGTAGTTCCTTTGGAGGCCCAATATCTTGAATTGCATCTACCTGAATATGCGCGGGTGTTAGATCTTTATTTGCGAGCGGAAATGCAATCTTTTCCCATTGCTGAGGAGGAGTCAGAGAAAGTGGAGTCTATAAGGGCTAACTTTCCCAGGCTTTCGCATGAATTGATCCGCAAGAAAGAGCTCAGCCCTGATTTGCAAGATTATTTCTGGGCCAAGAATATTGATCATTGGTTAGGCCTGCAGGGACTAAGCCCGACCATTGATAGTTTATATCAAGAATATCAGCAAAGCTATCCTTCTTCTCCCTATAGAAGTGAGCTGGCGGATTATTATCAGGATTGGCTAAGGATCGCGCCTGGTCAGCCCGCTCCAGAAATCGTGGGTCTCGATTTGCAAGGAGATACCATTAGCCTTATGGATTTGAAAGGGAAACTGGTTTATGTAGATGTTTGGGCGAGCTGGTGCCGTCCTTGTGTCGCAGAGTTTCCATATTATGAATCCCTGCAAAATGAATTTAGCGGGGAGGCAATTGAGTTTCTCTTTGTTTCGATTGATAAGGAGAGAAGTGAGTGGGAAGAAATGTTGAAAGCTAAAGCTCCGTCTCAGGGCCTTCATCTAAATGATCTAATGGGACAGCCCGATTATACTGGGATCACCTCTATTTACAATATGTGGGGTATTCCTCAATATCTGATCATTGACCAAGCGGGCAATATCGTGGATACCAAAGCGCCAGCTCCTTCCTCGTCCAGGACAAAGGAAGTATTAAGAAGCTTATTGTGAGTGGAGAGGCTTAAACCAAAGCTTGTAAAAAAAAGAAGGACCTTTTGGCAAAGGTCCTTACAATCGGAATTGAAAACTACTACTACAAGCTACTTATCTATAAATATCTTAGAATTTCTTTTTTCTTATATCATAAAAGTAAAGCAGATTTATTACGTAATCCATTCATTTTGTAGGACTTAGTTACGTTTTGCTGTACATGTTATATTAGAGGCAAATCCTGCGCCATTTTGGGGTGCCACTTTTGTCAATTGTCTGATATTCGGTTTCAATGGCTGGTTTTTACGCCTAAATGGTTGTTTTTGGCAGGTAAATATTTTGCTCAACGGAAGCAATTTTGGGTTTCATGTATCGATTTTTTCATATTTAAGTGCGCCTCTTACAACATTTTGTCTTTAATTGTCAAACATGAAGCCATTTTCTCGCCTACTGCTAGGCCTTATTTGCCTCCTGATTATCGCTTGTCAAACAGAGCCGCAAGATGCCGAATCTACGGTGCCTAGTACCGACTCGATCAAAACTGTTGGTAAGATCGAGACCCTTGACGCATCGCTCAACCTCATTGTCTCTCCCAATGCCAAGATGGAAGTCCTTTCTCGAGGGCATGTTTGGACAGAAGGCCCGGTCTGGGTACCCGGATTAGAGGCGGTACTATTTTGCGACATACCCCCCAACAAGATTTTTAAATGGAGCGAAAGCGAGGGTTCCAATTTATACCTCACTCCTTCTGGTTATACCGGCGATGCCGAACGCGGGGGTGAAGTAGGGAGCAATGGCTTATTGTTAGATGCCGAAGGCCGTTTGGTACTTTGCCAGCATGGTGATCGTCGCGTAGCACGGATGGAAGCTCCTTTAGATCAGCCTGCGCCGAGTTTTGTCAGCCTTGCTGAACGCTGGGATGGTAAGCGACTCAACAGTCCTAATGATGCGGTCTTTCACCCCAATGGCAATTTATACTTCACCGATCCTCCTTATGGTTTAGAGTTTCGCATGGAGGATTCGACTAAGGAGATTGATTTTCAGGGAGTCTATATGGCGGATGCTGCGCAGAACGTTCAACTCTTGACTGACGAACTTACTCGACCCAATGGGATTGCCTTCTCACCTGATTATAAAACTGCCTATGTCGCTAACTCCGACCCTGAGCGCGCCATCTGGATGGCCTATGATGTTCAGGAGGACGGAACTTTTGCCAATGGGCGTGTATTTTTTGATGCTACTGCCATGGTTGCTGATAAAAAAGGGCTCCCAGACGGCCTCAAAGTCAATGCGGAAGGCATTCTCTTTGCGACGGGTCCGGGAGGGGTGCTCATCTTTTCGCCTGATGGTAGTCATCTTGGTACGCTCAATACAGGCGAGGCGACCTCGAACTGTGCGTTCGGCGCAGACGAAAAAACGCTCTTTATCACAGCAGACATGTACCTGCTAAAGATAGATTTGCGTTAAAGCCTAGTCGCCACAATAGGCAGCATTGGCCTCTTGGCATTTCTTCACCTGCTCGTTTTGGCTGTGAATGGCAGCCTTGGTGGCATTGTATTGCTTTGTACAGGCATTGATTTTGGCGATCAATTCCGATTTACGCTTTTGCGCAGCAGCCTTGGCTTTTTGTGCATTGGCGATCATTTGGGTTAAAGCAGCCCCGCTAAGATCACCCTGTACCATTTGGTCATAAGGAGGAGGAAGAAGACCTGCCATGCGTTCGTTAATAGAAGCTTTTAGACTCCCAATGGCCATCTGCTTGATTTTTTTGGTAGCAACCTTGCTGACGACCGTGCCTGTACCCAAAGTAGTAACGAAAGTATAGGCCGTTACCCCATTGGAAATCAGGTCTGCGACTCCGCTGACAAACTCAATCTGTCCATTATAATTTTGCAAATCTGTGAGTAAGCGTTCGATAAGATCGTAGGTGGCCCAATCCTCTGTCGCTTCCTTATAATCATCTTTTAACCCTTGGCAGGGGTCTGAAGGGATGCTTTGCACTTTGCCACAATCATTGCAGGCTTTGCCTGCGGGGGGAGCCTTAGGCGCTCTTTCACAAGCATAAGGCAAATCACAGGGCGTTTCATCGGCCAAGACCATTTGCCAAAGCGCATTGATTAAGGCAGTTTGCTCGCGAGGGGAATATTGACTGATGCTTTGCTCGATATGGCGTTGTAAATCCGCATCTAGATGAGAGCCGCCTCTTTGGGCTTGGAGCTGTACGCTGGTGATCATGAGAAGGCAAAAGGCCACAAAGAAGCTGTTGAAAAGGGACGTTTTCATTTTTTATGGATTTGAATGTTGATG
>CAZHOC010000867.1:0-3429 GCA_964534295.1 uncultured Bacteroidia bacterium
CATAATAGGTGGGAATGTCCCATTTGCCTTCTCGGAGTACAAAATAGGCCTTTTGGCAGCCTGCGGCTTTATACTTTTCGAGTAGATGTTGGGAAATGGCCTTGGGCTGACCTGCTTCATCAAAGCCCACGGGAAAGATTTCTTTGCTACAGGCAAGTTTTCCCATACGCTTGGCAGAGCCACCAGCTGGGATTAGTCCAATTAGTTCCATATTTTTTTGTGTCAGAAACCCCTGCTGGGAACGATACCTTTGGGTTTTTCTGCGCTTTTGGTTTAGTTCTGAATTGATTCTACTGCTACAAAATATGAACCGAAATAGACTTTGGCTACTCTGCTGCATAGCAGTACTTGCCTTAATTGCCATCATTTACAATCCCTGGACCCTGAGCCCCCATAAATTGGAACCTAAATTTATGGGCTTGCCCTTTAATTTGTGGTTTGGATTCTTGGCGATGGGCTTACTCATTTTACTGACGATAATCGCTACCTGGATACATCCTGTTCACGAAGATAAAGAGGAGCAGCTATGATAGAGTGGCTGATGGTCTTAGGACCCATCTATGTCATCGTACTAGGTACTTTGGCCTGGCGTTCGCGGAAGGCGGACCAAAGCGAGATGGAGTTCCTGCTCGGTAATGCTAAGCTTGGCTTAATGGTGGGCCTACTCACGACAGCAGCTTCTCTCTTTAGTACTTTCACCTTGCAGGGAATGCCAGATTTTTTTCGCCAGCATGGTGTCGCCTCTTGGATTTTCTTAGCGGTAGCGGATGGGGTGATGATTTTCGTGATCGTAGGCTTTGCCTTTTATCTTCGCCGCAAAGTGGCGGAGAAGGGCTTTAGTGGAGTAGGGCCCTTACTCAACGCCTGCTATGAAACGCCTTGGGCGGGTCGAATGTATTTTCTCGGGATTTTCATATTCCTAATTCCCTACGTCTCTATCCAAATCAAAGGAATAACGATCTTCCTAACCGCGGTTTTTCCGGACTTTATGCCCACTTGGGCTTGGGGATTAGCCATTGTAGGTTTGATGCTGCTTTATAGCGAAACCGGAGGGCTTAAGGCGATCATATTTGCCGATGTGATACAAGCAGTTTTGCTACTTGGGGTCGTCTGGATCATTGCTTCGGTTTGTTTAGATAAGATGGGAGGTATGGCTTCGATGTTCCAGCAAGTAGAACGCGAAAATGTAGCATTGCTCTCCTCACCTGGTCCCAAAGGCTTGCTAGGGCCGCAATTTTTGTTTGCCAGTATGTTGGCCATAGCTTTTGTACCGATTACCCAGCCACATATAACCACTCGCTTGGTGATCATGAAAAGCATCAAAGAAACCCATCGCATGGCCATTGGCATTGGGATTTTTGCCGTATTGGTGATTTTGCCGACCCTTTTTATCGGCTTTTATGGGGCGATCAATTATGCAGATCTCAGTACGGCGGATTTTCTTTCTCAAGTACTTCTTTTTGATCAACTTCCTTGGGTCGCGGCTTTGGGGGTTATTGGCTTGTTGGCAGCAGCGGTCTCTACCAGTGATTCGCAATTGTTTGCGATGGGCACTGAGTTCAGAGGCTTATTTGAGGAGGGGCGTTCGCTCATGACATTGACCCGGATTGCGATAGTGGCCTTTGCGGTTTGCGCTTTGATTTTCTCGCAGATTGCCAGCGATGAATTGGCCCTATTGGCCCTCTCTGGATTTTCCGGTACCGCTATCTTGGGTCCTATGATTTTGGCCGCTATTCTGAGAAATCGCCCTCCCGCAACTTGGATGATTATCGTTACCGGTATAGGTTTATTGACCTTTCTAGCGAGCCAGTTTGGTCTGATTCCCAAAGCAGTATTGGGGATGAACCTCAATTGGCTGATTGTGGTTTTATTGGGGCTTTGTGCTTTTTTTGCCGCTCCGCGGAACGATTAAGCCTCCACTCGACTGAGTTAACAAAAGACATATTGGCTAAATTATATGTATGCCGTAACTTTGGAGCTCTATGAGCCGAAAAGCAATGGCAATAGGGGAAAGTCATGTCCTTCCTATTGTCTCAGAGGATCCAATACGACTGCTTAGGATTCTCAATTTTAGGCTTACCAATACTAATGACTACTGTTGCAGCACATGGATCAAAAAAGACGCTTAATCAGCCAGAAGTTTTTAAAAAAGTCTCACCTATCCTTATCCCTGATCACCGCCTTATTGCTACTCTGCGGTCATGATCTGTATATCAAAATGGATAGCTACTTCTTGGCACCAAATCAAGAAGCGACCATCAGTCTATACAACGGCACTTTCGAGCGTAGCGAGAACCTTATTACGCGAGATCGCATGCTAGATGCCTCGCTAGTTTCTCATGGAGAAAGAAAAGCCATCAGTCCTGAGCAATGGTATGATCAAGACAGTACCATCACCCAATTAAGCTTTAGCGCTACCAAAGAGGGAACTTATGTTGCCGGAGTCTCAACCAAAGCCAGAAATATCGAACTCGAGGCCGAAAAATTTAATAGCTATCTCGAACATGATGGGGTTTTGGATATGCTGGAATACCGCAGTAATAATGACTTATTGGAGCAGGATGCCGTAGAAAGCTATCAAAAGCATGTAAAAGCAATCTACCAAGTAGGAGAGCTGAAAACCTCGGACTGGAGTACCGTATTAGGCTATCCCATCGAATTTGTGCCCCAAACAAATCCCTACGAATCCTTTAGCGGCGAAAGCTTAAGCGTGCAGTTACTGCTAGATGGTAAACCACTGCCCAATCAACTAGTCTACGCAGATTTCATTAGTACTTCAGGAGGACATTCTCATACAGATGACCAGCATGAGCATGCTGGTGAAACTCATTCTCACCAACATCAGCATGAACATGAAGAGCATTCTCATAAGCATGAGCATGATGAGGATGATCATCAACATAGCCATCAATCTGCCGAAGCAGCACACTCGCATACTAGCGGCCAGCAATTACGCACAGATGCACAAGGATTGGTGAATATTGAGCTTCCTGAGGATGGGATTTACTATGTCCGGACCATTCATATGCTTAGCCTTACTGATAGCGATGAACTGACGCATCAGTCCAAATGGGCCACCTTGACTTTTGAGGTAACTCATCAGCATGGCAGTAGCAAGCATACCCACGATGATCACGAGCATGATCTCGAAGACGGAATACCTACTTGGGGATTTGTATTGGTGAGCCTGCTGATTATTGGTTTACTATTTATGGCCTTTAGAAGCAAGAGCTAATGAAGCAGTTAAAAGGGAAGCAAGTCCTAGTGCTGCTAATAATGTTTGTGCCGCTTTTGGGCTTTGCCCATGATGTCAATAGTGCGGACCAGGCGCTTTTAGTCAATGGGGGGCTATGGGCATATGTCAGGGTAGGGGCGACCCATATGCTTACAGGTTATGATCACTTACTTTTCCTGACGGGAGTGATCTTC
>CAZHOC010000868.1:0-3425 GCA_964534295.1 uncultured Bacteroidia bacterium
TAAGACCTGCTGCGCAGAACGCTTGTGTCTTTTGCGCAGTATGCATGCCGCAATTACAAGCGATGATCGTTCCGCGAAGCGGACAGTATAAAAAAGATCCCGGATAATGCTCATAATGCGCATTTCCGGGATGACTTATCATTTATCTTATTTATTTAGGCAAAACCTCATCCCGGCCGAGCTTCGAGAGCCGGGATCTGTAGAGATGATCGTTCTGCGAAGCAGTAGCTAGACTAAGAGAGATAATAGCCGATCCGCAAGATCTCCGCAAATACACCTGCGGCTGTAACTTCCGCACCAGCACCTGGGCCTTTGATCACCAATGGGCGTTCTTTGTAGCGCTCCGAAGTAAATACGATCATATTATCACTACCAGACAGATTGAAGAATGGATTGCTTTCATCGACTTCTTGTAAACTGATAAAGGCCTTCTCACCTTCCAGGGTAGCAATAAAGCGTAGTACCTTACCATTGGCTGCTGCTTTCGCTCGGAGGTCTTCAAAGTAATCGTCAGAGTTTGCGAGCGCTTGCATAAACTCCTCAACAGTCTCAGCCTCTACACAAGCTTTGGGTAAGATGTTTTGGATGTCAATTTCCGCAGCCTCCATGGCTAATCCAGACTCACGCGCCAAGATCAATAATTTACGGCTCACATCTTTACCGCTTAGATCTACCCGAGGGTCAGGTTCCGTATAGCCTCTCTGCTGGGCTTCAGTAACGATTTCGGAGAATCGTTTGCCTTCATTAAAGGAATTAAAAATAAAGGAAAGCGAACCACTCAAGACCCCTTCAATCCGGAGGATGCGGTCCCCACTATTGATCAGATCATTGAGGGTTGTCAATACAGGTAGGCCAGCCCCAACATTGGTTTCATAGAAGAACTTTACATTGCGCAAATCAGCTAAGCGCTTCAACTCTAAATACTCCTCATAGCTGCTCGATACGGCTACTTTGTTGGGGGTAGAGATGGAGATACTCGCATTGAGAATCTCTGGATAATACATTTGAATATTGTCGTCGGCCGTATTATCAACAAAGACACTATTGGCCATATTGAGTTCCTTCATTTTATCAACGAAGGTTCTCAGATCAGTCTTTTCTTCCGAATTGGCAAGTTCCTCTGACCAATTTAGCAAAGAGATCCCGTTTTCACGGAAAAGCATCTTTTTACTGTTGGCCATGGCAACAATATTAAAATCAACGTATTGAGTATCAAGCAGATATTCTGCCTGCTGCTTGATCTGTTTGAGGAGCTCAGAGCCAATCAAACCAACCCCCACGATAAAGAGATTAAGCACATAGTAATCGGAAAGGAAGAATACATCATGAACCGCATTCAATGCTTTGCCTTCATCCTCTTTACGGATTACAACAGAGATATTTCTTTCGGAGGAGCCCTGAGCTGTAACGATAATATTGATACCGTTTTTACCGAGAGAATCGAAGAAGCGACCGGATATACCCGGCTTTGATTTCATATTGTCCCCTACTACGGCGATGATAGCTAGATTGTCCTCTAGGACTACTGGTTTGACCAACTTCGCCTTCATTTCGAGTTCAAACTCCTCCTCTAAAGCCACCTTTGCGCTTTTGGCTTCATCAGGTCGCATCGCCAAGGATATCGAGTGCTGAGAAGAGCCTTGTGTGATTAAGAAGGGATTAATCTCCTTACGAGCTAAGACTCCAAATAGCCGGGCTGCCATGATCGAAGCGCTAAATATCCCCGAACCATCGAGAGAAAGTAGGGATACATTGCTCACAGAAGCAATGCCTTTTACCGTATGTCCATCTAGCTTGGCATTGCGGCTGATCAAAGTACCTGCAGCATCCGGATTAAAAGAGTTTTTGATGCGGATGGGAATATTTTTTTGCAATGCAGGCATGATGGTAGGTGGATAGATCACCTTGGCGCCAAAGTGAGACATCTCCATCGCTTCCTCGTAGGTCATCTCTGCTACAGGGAAGGCTTGTTTTACTTTGCGCGGATCAGCCGTCAATACCCCATCGACATCGGTCCAAATTTCAATTTCACAGGCCTTAGTAGCAGCGGCAAAAATAGAAGCAGTATAATCAGAGCCACCGCGCCCCAAGGTAGTGGTGATACCTTCTTCGGTAGAGGCGATGAAGCCTGTGATGATGGGTATTTTGTTAGGATTTTCTTCCAGAAAACGCTTGATATTGGCTTCTGTCTTGCTTTCGTAGACTTTGGCAGAGCCAAAGTGGTCATCTGTGAGGACTAAGTTTCTTGCGTTTACATAGACAGCCGGTACATTCAAATAGTTCAAGACCTCTGAAAGCATAAAGGCAGAGCTGCGCTCACCAAAACTTTGGATGTAATCCATAGTTCGCGGTGTCAAATCACGCGTCAGATAGAGTCCCTTGAGCAAATTACCCAGCTCAACCTGACCTTCAATGATTTCATCCAAGACCGCTTGGTAACGCCCATAGTCTCTGGCCAAGGTCATTACTACCTCACGGTGCTTATTGGAAAAGAAATCCAGGGTTTTTTCGTAAGCAGTACTCCCACTGGCTGCTACCTTACTCATCTCAATCAACAGATCTGTCATGCCGCCCATAGCGGAAACCACGACGGCAAAGGCTTCGCCTTTTTCATGATAAGATTTGATGATATTGGCGACGTTTTGAATACGTTCAGGGTTGGCTACAGAAGAGCCGCCAAATTTGAGAATTCTCATAATAGATCTGTCGATTTAATAACAATCCTTTAAAGATAAGGGCAATAAATTAAAAAACCAGTAGCCGGCAAGCGGATTGCAACGACTACTGGTTCTGCGAAGCAGTGCTCCTAAACACCTACACTGACAGGGTCTCCTTCTATCATTTGAATGAAATCATCAAAGAGATAATGACTGTCATGTGGCCCAGGAGAAGCCTCTGGGTGGAACTGAACAGAGAAGGCTTTTTTATTGCGAATGCGGATACCTTCTACTGTATCGTCGTTCAAATTGATATGAGTGATAACCACTTGTGGGTTGTTTTCTAGCTCCTTACGGTTGACACAGAAACCGTGGTTTTGAGAGGTGATTTGACACTTGCCGGTAAGTAGATTTTTCACCGGATGATTTGCTCCTCTGTGGCCATTGTGCATTTTGTAAGTGTTCACTCCATTGGCGAGTGCAAGTACCTGGTGGCCGAGACAAATACCAAAGAGAGGCACATCTTCCTCAAGGATTCTTTTGACTGTTTTGACTGCATAAGGCATCGCAGCAGGATCGCCAGGACCATTCGAGATGAAATATCCATGTGGCTCAAAGCTTACGAGATCCTCAAAAGGCGCATCAGCAGGGAATACCTTTAGATAACAGCCTCTATTGGCAAGGTGATCAAGGATGTTTTTCTTAACCCCCAAGTCTAGTACAGCTACCCGATATTTAGCGGAAGGGCTACCGTGGAAATAAGGCTGC
>CAZHOC010000869.1:0-3423 GCA_964534295.1 uncultured Bacteroidia bacterium
AGCGCGAAAGTTGGTTCGCAGAGAAGATGCAGTGGCATCGCCTTGAGGGTTTAAGTCTGAATCTAACTGATCTAATTCCGCTAATTCATTGAATCTTAGCTCATCTGAAAACTCATCGCTTGTAGCCACACTGGGCAAGGAGGCAATTTCAGATTCCAATGAAACTCCAGCCACTCTGCCCTCTAGCTCTTTGGTCTCTATATTTTTGACTGTCATGGCTAAGCCACTCCCAGCAGTATAATTACCATAGCCAGATATGACTACTTCATCAACCTTCATAAAAACGGTATCTGCCCTCGCACCCGAGATATCCTCTACCAAGATTTCACCATTCCAATCATTTATATCAATGGTTCGTTCAAAGCTGTCTCCCAAGTATTTGATTTGAATGGTAAAAACATCAGCAACAACGGGTATGGAAAAATTTCCAAATCGATCAGTCTGGGCACCAGACCTAAAGAGTCCTTTTTCATCAAAATGGAGGACCGTAGCGAAGCTTAGCGGATAAAGAGATTTTTTTAACAAGACACGCCCCTTTATCCGATAAGCAAAACCTGCTTCTGCATCGCTCGATAGGATGCTATCTCGGGCACGAGCTTCAGTTTCATGGAGCCTTTCTAAAAAGCCCTCAAAACTGCTATCCCGAGTCGATTCAAATAGATCATCTCCCCAAGCAAAGTAATTGATCCCCTTGGGTTTGAGCGCAAAATCAGGGCTGATCAAATGCCTACTCAGTACATCTTCCTCCTCCAGCCAATAGTGTAATCTATAACTGCCTTCGTCCAAACCGCTAAAGGAGGAAACATAGGCAGGGTAAATCCTACGATCTATCAAATCCAATTTATGCAGCTCCGTAAATCTTATCTTTTCCTTGATACTATCAGGCACTAGGGTTTCTAAGCGGCAGTCCTCATTTGGCTCTGATTTAGGGAGTAGTTGCCATAGTACCTGAGCCTGACTAAGTCCCACTATGTTTTGCACGAAAGACTTCTCTGAAGGCTGTCTGCGGATCGCAGAGATTTCGTAAGGTTCCCCATATCGTGCTGAAAGTAGGGTCTTTTTGTCTTTCCAAAAGTCATCAGAGACTAACTGAGCGTAGCGAGGGTAAATCGCATAGCGATAGCCTTCTTGTTTAGGCACCTCATAATTCCAGCCAGATCCACGAATTTTGAGAGGCAGATTGTTTGTAAAGGGTCCAAGCAAACGATTGCCAGAGGAAGTCGCCCGAGGATAATAATGCAAGGTTTGGCCTTGAGAAATACTGAGCTGACTTGTACCAGAGAAACGAAACCACACAAAGTAGGCCTCAATGCTGCGACGTTCTATAGGGCTGAGTTCCGGCTTCGCCGAACGCCATGTTGTCTTTGGATCTAACTTAGTTTGGTCAACACTGACAATGGTTTTTTTACCTATTTCCAGCCATACGCTATCCATCTCAATGATGCGATCATGCAATCTAATTTTGATATTATGATAGCCTTGGGTCGTACGAAAGGAAAAAGGATTATTAGCCTGCGCTTGATAAAAAACAGGTTTATCGTCTAAATAAATGATGACAGGCTTAGCCTGCAGACCGCGATCGAATACATAGGGAGCAAATTGGGCAAAGGAACTATCCTCTATAGGAAAGGCATAGTGATAGCGTTCCCCGGAGGGGAAGCGAAACTGATACCAAGCCAAGGAATCTAGGCCTGCTTTCGCAGCCCAGAGGGGATAATCTACCATTTGGCTCCACCTCCCTCTGACAAAATCGGACTTTGCTTTATAGCTATCCTTTGGGTACCGATTTTCCCATTGTGGAGCCCAAATAGGAATCTTTGGTATGTTGCTCTTTTGGAACTTTGCGGTATAGCCGTATAGGGCTAAATCAAAATCCGCTAAGGCTTGTTGGTTAATATCTGTCGCTGAAATTTTGATAGGAACCAAGGTTCCTGGGGCTACTTGCTGCGGGTGTTCGAGCTGCAGATTGACTTTGTTGGGATAGTATTTGAAGCGAAAATCTTGCTCTACTACGCGTCCATCCCAGACATAACGCGTGGATAAGAAATAATACTCTCTTTGATTGACTGCTTTGCTGAGCTGCAGATTAGCACTTTCGCCTTGCTCGATCAATTTATTCCCTTTGAATAGACTGTACCAGATGGGTAAGCCCCTTGGATTGATAGATTCGATAAGGAGGGAGTCTTGTGTTCGTTTTCCACCGAGCTGAATCATCGATTCTCCTAGCTCAAATGTGCGGCTAACGCCCTGACACTTTACCCTGATATAACTGATCGTTCCGCGCAGCGGTAGTACCAAAGGCAAAGCAAGCGAATCTTGCCATATGGGATTTCGCCACCGATCTAAATATTCTACCCAAGCCATTTGCGGAAGGCTTTGGGAGTTTTCGTGATAACGAATCTGCAAGGAATCTAAGCTCTCTTTAAAACTAATATTCGCTTCTTGATGCATATAATGCAGCCGAAATTGCTCGCTGCTAGATTCATTATCGCTAGTAGTGATAGTTGAATATAGTTTGGCTGAAAAAACCGCTTCAGGCCATACAGAATCAGGGAGATTTATGATCGTTTCTCCAATCGGATCCAAGCTTTGTTCCCATTGCCAAAGAGTATCAGGCATGAAGCCGCGGCTAGTTTTCCAAATAACATTAGTGCCCAGATCTTTGATAAGACTGAGTTTTATGCGGGCATCTGGTACCGATAGATTGTTTTCATCTTTGGCTGAAGCATAGAGGCGGAAGGGAATGCCACTGTAAACCTTATAACTATCAATGCGGGTCTCAAATTTTACCCGGCTCAATTCGTAATCCTCAAAAAGAAAGGAGGTAAAGATATTTGCTCTGCGGCTATCAGTATCTAAATAGACATAAGTGTAGGAATCTAATCGCAAATCCAAACTATCAGCTAGTACCCAATTAATTAAATAGACTCCTGCTTTGGGGCTTTGTAACGGAATGTCAATTCTCTGGCGATTGCGATCATAAGCATAAGCACCGAACTCTTTATCAACCGCTTCACCATTGCGGCTATTGAGTAGGACAAATTTAGCCTTGAGGGTATCGCCGGGCCGATATATAGGTTTGTTTTGAGCCACATAGCTTCTGTAGGGATATGGCTTAGAAAAGATCCTCTGGCCTTGCCTAGAAACTTTTAGCCACCAATTTCGTGGCATATCTAAAAAGTAATAGGGATGAGCGATGGCATTGCCTAAGCGATAAAGGCGCCAACTGATCAATCTTAGGGTGGGTAGCCTAAACACCCAGCGATAAAAACGGCGAAAGTCCCAGCCCTCTTTGGTGTTTTCTAGGGTAAACCAATTCGTTTGCCCATTATAGCTTAGTTCTACTATCCCCCCTTTACGAGCTCTCTTAGAGTAAAAAGTAGCGCTCTGCTCGTTGAAGCTCAAAGCTTTACCATCAATGCT
>CAZHOC010000870.1:0-3423 GCA_964534295.1 uncultured Bacteroidia bacterium
CATTCTATTGGAGGGGCCGCAGTAACCGAAGCGGCTCGTACCGTCAAACAAATCAAGGCCGTGGCCAACTTAGATGGCACTCCTAGCTCAAAATCACTTACCAATGGGGTGGCTGTCCCTTTTATGTTTCTGGAAGATTTGACAGATTATCGGCGGCATCCGGGTTATAAAATGCAGTTTGAACGCAGGGATGCTTTTTGTGCCTTAGGCGGAGCACCCGCATATCGGATATTGTTTGAAGGCATAGATCATAGTAGCTTCTATGATTATCACTATCAGTTTGCCAAGGATAGTCCTAGTGAGGAATCAGAAAAGAAAACCCTTGATAAATTCGTTCAATATCTAGAGCACTTTTTTGATCGACACATATTAACAGAAAATACCTCCATCGAAGCGAGCATGACCGATAGCATGGAGATATTTGTCTATCCTAAACCATGAGTAAATCCCTGAAAGTAATTTTGATTATTGGTCTATTGGGAGGCTTAGTAGCTGTAGGTCTGGCTTGGCAATATTGGCGAGTAAGAGACTATCTCAACCAATGGCGTTATGATCGGTCTCATAATACCCATACCATTGAAAGCGCCAAAGAAATTCAAGTCATTCTTGGCCAATTTGAAAGGGTTTCCTACGCTAAGCTTGAAAAGCAATACCTCAAAGCTACCCTCTCAGATCAATCTCCCTATAAATCTTTGTTGTCAGGGAAAAAGTACTATTTCGTCAAGGGAGACCAGATTTATCAAAAAATTGTAGGAGACTATCGGATCAAGGACTTCTTACCCAAAGATCGTTTTTACCGCCAGCATGTGGTCAATATGAACGAGTCGGAAGGCTTGTACTGGCTCCTTAATCCTAAGCTTCTTTACGCCTTTCTTGGGCTGCAAAAGGAACTCAAAAATCAAGGATATCGTCCTGATGGATTTGTACTTGTCAACGGCTATCGTCATCCTGCCTACAACAAAGCCAAGGGAGGGGCCAGTCGCAGTCGCCATATGTTAGGGGAGGCTGTCGATATATCCATTCGGGATATCAATCAGGATGGAAGAAGCAATCAAGCAGACAAGGCAATCGTGCTGAAAATACTGGACGAAAAGGTAATTGGGAACCGCGGAGGGCTAGGACGCTATCCTGGCAGTATGTCAGTGCATTTTGACGTTCGCGGGCGGCGGGCTCGTTGGGATAAGCAGTGATATTTTTTGTAATATCACTCAAAACAAAAACTCCCCCTATGAAAATCCCATACGTGATCCTCTTACTGATTGTAGTACTTATTTTTAGTTGGGCTTGGCAGCCGAACGTTTATACCGAGGCAGAGCCATTTGTCTTTGGTGATATGCTGCCCGATGCGCCTGCTCTGGCTGCCCGCGGCGAACTAGGAGTAGGTGTTAGAACCATAGAAGTTACCAATCCAGACCAACTCGATATCCTCAATCGGAAGGATGGTACAACCCCTCGCTACGATCGCAAACTTAAACTAGAAGTATGGTATCCTGCCACTATACCGGATGGCGAGAAGGAATTAGTTACCTACGACCAAATGATGGGTAACAATGGCGATCCCAATCGTCCTTTGGTTCCTTTCCAGTTTCAGGGTCGCGCCTTGCGGAACGCTGAAACCTTAAAAGGAGACAGTCCATATCCACTAGTTATCGTTTCACACGGATATACCGGTTCAAGATTGCTCTTTACCTATTTGACCGAAAACCTCGCCTCCAAAGGATATGTGGTAGTTTCTATCGACCATACAGAATCTACCTTCCAAGACGCGGCGGCCTTTAGCAGCACGCTCCTCAATCGCTCCTTAGATCAACTCTTCGTCCTCAATGAAATGGACCGTCTCAGTAAAGAAGATGGATTCCTTGGCGGCCTATTAGACGCCAATAATACCGGTCTCATTGGCTATTCTATGGGAGGTTATGGCGCCCTCAATACGATGGGAGCTGGATATAGTGCCAGAGCAGTACAATTTTTCAAGGGTGCCACCGAAGGTAGCGATGCCCTCTTGCAAAGAGCTGCTGGTGAAGAAGCCTACCTAAAATCCTTTGATGATCGTATCAAGGCAGTAGTAGCTTTTGCTCCTTGGGGGATGAATGCAGGTGTTTGGGATGCGGAAGGCCTCAAGGGTTTGAAGACACCCACACTTTTTGTCGCAGGTAGCCAAGACGATATCTCCGGTTATGAAAATGGTATCAAGGCCATCTACGATGGGGCGACCAATGCGGATCGCTATATGCTCACTTATCTCAACGCTCGCCACAACGTAGCTCCCAATCCTCCGCCAGCGGTTACCCTCAAGAAAGGACTTCACTTAGATGAATACCTACGTTATGCTGATTCCGTTTGGGATCAAAAGCGTATCAATAATGTCAACCAACATTTTGTAACGGCTTTCTTGGGCCAGATCCTTCAAAAACAGGATTATGGCAAATACCTAGACCTAGAGCAAAGTGCCAATGCTGGTCCATGGGAAGGTTTCTTGCCAAGAACTGCTGTTGGCCTCGAACTCCACCACGCAAAAGCTGGCGAATAAAAATGAAAATCTGGTTAAAAGAGATAATCCTCACTCTGTTGGGATTGGCAGTGCTGATTTATGGCCTGCTATATTTCTTGCAGGAGAGGCTTATCTTTTTTCCAGAAAAATTGCCCGTAGACCATCAATTTAGCTTTAGGCAGCACTTTGAAGAGCTTTGGTTGGAGGCAGAGGATGGGGTGAAACTTCATGCCTTACTATTTCAAAAAGCCGAGCCCAAGGGCGTGGTGCTTTTTTTTCATGGCAATGCAGGTTCTCTAGATAGTTGGGGGAGTCTGGCTCCCTTGTTTCTGGAGAATGGCTATGATGTATGCTTTCTGGATTACCGAGGCTATGGTAAGAGCCAGGGCAAAATCAAATCTGAAAGTCAACTCATTGCTGATGCTCAACTAGCCTACGATTGGGTGAAAAAGCGTTATCCGGATGCCCCTTTGGTCATCTGTGGGACTTCTATCGGGACAGGTATCGCCACTCAGATAGCGGCCCATAATGCGGCTGACCTACTACTACTTACTTCTCCCTATGCGGGCTTGCAAGATTTGATACGGGAGAAATTTTCGATAGTACCTCCCTTTTTGATCAAGTATAAATTGATGAGTAGGGAGTTTGTCAATCAGGTGGATTGTCCTATTGTGGTTTTTCATGGTCAAAAAGATGAGCTCATCCCACCTACTCATGCGCTAGCCCTCAAAGAGGCAAGAGAAGATATACAACTACAAATTTTTCCTCGTGCTGGGCACAATGATATTTCCTCCGACCCAGCTTATGTGGAGGCCCTTACTGAAGTATTGCAGGGATTACCTTAGTTGAGGTGATTTATATACCCTTTTTGCAACAACTAAATGTAGGTGAGGTCATGCAGGCCGCACCGAATAAGCGTTCTGCGCAGCAGT
>CAZHOC010000871.1:0-2116 GCA_964534295.1 uncultured Bacteroidia bacterium
AGCTAGAAGTAAGCGAAAATTGGGCATGCCCAGCGCGCACTAGTGTAAGCACCATCAATGTTCAGTTTAACGCCGGCGGTCCACAAATTTTGTTCTCCAAATAAGAGAACACCCATTGAAGCAAAAAGCCTCGCAAATTGCGAGGCTTTTCTTATTTCAAACACTTAAAGTAATCAAAGGGTTCCATGCAGTCGTTGCATTGAAAGAGTGCCTTACAGGCCGTAGAGCCAAATTGCGAGACCATGCGGGTGTCGGTTGAGCCACAGTTCGTACACTTCACCAACTTAGCGTTCCCTGAAAGGGCCAGCTTATCAGCACTTTCCTCCATCGGCGGCGCAATTCCGTACTCTTCTAGCATCTTTCGGCCACGCTCGGTAATCCAATCGGTAGTCCAAGCAGGACTTAGTACCAGTTTGACCTTGGTAGGGTAGCCTTCTCCTTGCAGTTTGGCTTTGATGTCGTCCGCAATCGTATCCATAGCAGGACAACCAGAGTAAGTAGGCGTAATTTTGACTTTGGCTGTATTGCCATCCCAACTTACTTCTCGCACGACACCCATATCCATGATAGAGAGGACTGGAATCTCTGGATCAGAAACTTCCACCAATAACTCTCGGATATGACTTTCGCTCTTTTGCATTTTACCAGTCCATATTGGGATAAGTACGCTGCATATACTGCAAGTCAGCAAGAATAAATCCTAGGTGCTCCGTATGCACACCCTTTTTACCACCAGACTGCGTCCATTTGCTGTCTGGGGTTTGGATATTCGCCTCGGCGAACGTTTCCCCTATGGTTTGCATACAGCTGGCCTTGACCGCATCCATATCCGGAGCGATGCCATAACTTGCCATCTCTTGTTCAAGTTCACCTACGGTAAACAATTCTCCTAGGTAGGGCCACAAATAATTGATAGCGTTTTGCATGCGCTCATGACTCTCCTCAGTCCCTGCGCCTAGGCGCTTGGTCCACTCTGAAGAAAAACGGAGGTGGTACTGAGATTCTTTGAGCGATTTCTTGGCGATCGCCGCTAATGTTTCATCATTGCTTTCACAGAGGCCTTCTAGAAAGGGCTTGTGAAAGGCATCAAACAAAAACTGACGGGCGATTACGTAAGAAAAATCTTTATTGGGCTGCTCCACTAGGAGCGTATTGCTATACTCATGGGGATAACGTAAGAAGGCGATTTGATCCTCTGATACCTCCTCCCCTTTCAATTCGGCGGCATACTGAAAGTAGTTGCGCACCTGCCCAAATAGGTCAAGGGAGATATTGGTCAAGGCAATATCAGTTTCTAGGCTGGGGCCATGACCGCAGAGTTCCGAAAGTCGGTGCCCCAAAATCATAGAGTTATCGCCCAGCGACAAGATATATTGATAGAGTTGTTCTTTCATTACATATGAGTTAGCTCGTCCGGCAAATCATAAAAAGTAGGATGGCGATAAGCCTTGTCTTTGGCAGGCTCAAATAGTTCGCCATGATTGCTTGGGTTAGAGGCCACAATATGCTTGGTCTCCACTACCCAAATACTCACCCCTTCTTCGCGACGAGTATAGACGTCACGGGCGTTTTCCATTGCCATCTTGGCATCTGCTGCATGCAAACTCCCTGCATGACGATGCTCCAATCCGTTTTTACTACGGATAAATACTTCCCAAATAGGCCATTCTTTTTTGCTCATCATCTATGCGTTAAGCGTTTACTTTTTCTGCTTGTTTTTCAGCGTAGGCCATCGCGGCTTCCCGTACCCAAGCGCCATTGTCCCAAGCATTGTTACGGGCTTCCAGGCGTTCTTTATTGCAAGGGCCATTGCCTTTGACCACTTCCCAAAATTCATCCCAGTCAATTTGACCAAAGTCGTAATGACCGCGCTCTTCGTTCCATTTGAGATCAGGATCAGGAATAGTGATACCTAGGATTTCCGCTTGCGGAACGGTAATATCAATAAACTGCTGGCGCAATTCGTCATTAGTCTTACGCTTGATCTTCCACTTCATAGATTGCTCAGTATGAGTAGATTCTGCGTCAGGAGGTCCAAACATCATGAGGCTTGGCCACCACCAACGATTAAGGGCATCTTGAGCGAGTTGCTTTTGTACTGCAGTACCATTGCAAA
>CAZHOC010000871.1:2126-3421 GCA_964534295.1 uncultured Bacteroidia bacterium
CTGAGCATGATCTCATAGCCTTGGCGCTGGTGAAAGCTTTCTTCCTTACAGATTCGTACCATCGCCCTAGCATAGGGACCATATGAGGTACGGGTCAGCATCACCTGATTGATGATGGCAGCGCCGTCTACCAACCAACCAATGGCGCCCATGTCGGCCCAGCTAAGGGTCGGATAGTTAAAGATGGAAGAGTATTTAGCTTTCCCGCTATGGAGCTGTTCAAACAACTCATCACGACTGATCCCGAGGGTTTCTGCTGCACTGTAGAGATAAAGTCCATGTCCGGCCTCATCCTGTACTTTGGCAAGCAGGGCTACTTTTCTGCGTAAAGAAGGGGTTCGGGTTATCCAATTCCCTTCGGGCAACATACCCACGATTTCACTATGGGCGTGCTGAGAGATTTGGCGAATATGCGTTTTACGGTACTTTTCGGGCATCCAATCTTTGGGTTCGATGTTTTCTCCAGCATCGATACGCGCCTGAAAGGCCGCCTCTTTTTGTGCAATTTCTTGTTCAGGATTCATCATCTATAGCTTAAGCGTCAAAATCTACTACAACTTTATCGGACAATGGTACTGCTTGACAAGTGAGGATATAACCGGCTTCGATTTCATCATCCTCCAAAGCATAATTGACCATCATATCTACTTCTCCTTCGACGAGCTTGGCTCGGCAGGTACAGCAAACGCCCCCTTTACAGGCAAAAGGCAAATCTGCTTCTCGATTAAGGGCAGCATCCAAAATATTATCAGTGGCTTTGGGAATGCTAAAACTAAAACTCTTCCCTCCTTCGAGTATAGTTACCGTGGATTCTTGACCAGCAGTTTCTTTCTGGAGCTGGCTTCGCCGAACGCTTGGTTTGCTATCCGTATGGAAGAGCTCGAAGTGAATTTTGCCTTTCTCCACTCCTTTCGCAAGCAAGAAATCCCTAAGCATGAAGATCATAGCCTCAGGGCCACATAAGAAATAATCGTCAATTTCTGCTACTTCACAAACTGTTTTGAAAAGGATTTCCAACTTTTCCTCGTCAAGGCGACCATTAAATAAGGGCACTGAACGAGATTCCTTGGTCAAAAAGTAAAATATCTCAAGGCGATCCATGTAGAGGTTTTTCAAGGCCTCTAACTCCTCTTTCAGGATAATGGATTTCACCGTTTGATTGATGTAAAACAGCTTAAAGGAAGCGTTCGGCTCCGCCTGAAGATGAGTTTTGATGATCGAAAAAACAGGCGTGATCCCACTTCCCGCAGCAAAACAGACGTATTCACGTTTGCATTCGGCATCCACCTCTACAT
>CAZHOC010000872.1:0-3413 GCA_964534295.1 uncultured Bacteroidia bacterium
AGCTCTGGTGAAATCACCATTTTGAGCGATGGTACTCCTTGGAGACCCTTGATCAACGTACTTGATATGGCTCGCGCTATTCGTTGGTCTCACGGTCGTACCGATGAGCAAGGCGGTTCCTTCCTAGTGGTCAACACTGGCAGTGATAGTTGGAACTATCAGGTAAAAGAGTTGGCCTATGCGGTTAAAGAAATCTTACCTGAGATCAAAGTTTCTATCAACGAAAACGCAGAGCCGGATAAGCGCTCTTATCGCGTAAGTTTTGAGAAATTTGCTGAGCTAGCCCCTGAGCACCAACCTGTTCATGATCTTAGCCGCTCGGTGAGAGACCTAGTTGAAGGCCTTAGATCTATTGATTTTGATGATGCTGAATTCCGTAGCTCATTGCTAATGCGCCTCAATGTAGTGCGTGGCTTACTAGCTAACGGTAATGTAGACAGCAATCTTCGTGTTGTTTCACCCGCAACCCTAGTCAAATAATGATTTTTACGGAAACAAAGCTTAAGGGCGCTTTTATCATAGATATAAAAGGCTTTCAAGATGATCGTGGACTTTTTTCACGCGTTTTTTGTCAGCGTGAATTCGAAGAGCATGGTCTCAATGCTAAGGTAGTCAATACCAATGTATCTCGCTCTGTTTATAAGGGTACGCTGCGCGGAATGCACTTCCAACGCCAGCCAATGGCTGAGTGTAAGTTGGTTCGTTGCACGAAGGGCGCACTATACGACGTCATCATCGACCTCCGTCCTGATTCTCCCACCTACAAGGAGTGGATTGGGGTAGAGCTCAACGAAGACAACTATCGTATGCTCTTCGTACCAGAAGGTTTCGCCCATGGTTTTCAAACCTTGGTAGATCAAACGGAAGCCACTTATCAGGTTTCTCAATTCTACGCTCCTGATCATGAAGGAGGCGTACGTTGGAACGATCCTACATTTGGGATTGAGTGGCCATTGGAGCCAACCGTAATGTCTGATAAAGACAAGAACTGGCCTGATTTTGCAAATGTTGAACCGACTTTAGTTACTCCAGCAGTATGATCATTGTAGATAAAGCTTTAGAAAAATTCGCAGCCGAAGGCAAGGTCATTCGCGTAGCAATGGTCGGTGCAGGCTTTATGGGACGTGGTGTGGCCCTGCAAATTATTCACGCCAACCCAGCTATGTCATTGGTGGCCATTTCTAATCGTACGCTAGCAAGTGCGGCTAGAGCCTACCATGAAGCTGGAATTGATGAAAAAGACGTGGTCAGTGTAAGCTCAGTGAGCGCCGTTGAAGAAGCTATTTCAGCTGGCAAGCGTGTGATCACGGATGATGCCTTATTGCTTTGCCAAGCGGGCAATATTGATGTGGTTGTCGATGTGACTGGAGCGGTAGAGTTCGGCGTAGCCGTAGCCCTCAAAGCGATCGAGCATGGCAAACACATTGTCTCTATGAATGCCGAAGTAGACGGTACGGTAGGACCTATGCTTAAGCAAATTGCCGATAAGCAGGGTGTTATCATGACCAATGCAGACGGTGATCAGCCGGGCGTGCAAATGAATCTTTGGCGCTTTGTCAAAGGCATAGGCGTTAAGCCAGTGCTTTGTGGAAACATCAAAGGACTACACGATCCTTATCGTAATCCTACCACCCAAGAAGGATTTGCCAAAAAGTGGGGGCAAAACCCTGCTATGGTAACTTCTTTTGCCGATGGAACTAAGATTTCCTTTGAGCAAGCCATCGTCGCTAATGGTACAGGTATGCAAGTCGGCAAGCGCGGTATGCACGGATTTGAAATGGAGCGAGGCGCTAAGATCGAAGAGGCGATGAGCCTTTATCCTTTGGAGCAATTATTGGAGGGCCCAGGCATAGTTGATTATGTCGTAGGGGCGCATCCAGCTCCGGGCGTATTTGTTTTTGGTACGCATGACAATCCGAAGCAGCAACATTACCTTAACCTATACAAATTAGGTCAAGGACCACTGTATTGCTTCTATCGTCCTTATCACCTCTGCCACTTTGAGGTGCCAAGTAGTATTGCGCGTGCAGTGCTATTTAATGATGCAACATTGGCTCCCATAGGTAAACCATATGTAGATGTGGTTGCAGCCGCTAAACGCGATCTTAAGGCTGGGCAAACACTCGATGGTCTAGGCGAATACGATACTTATGGCCTCGCGGAAAATGCAGATACTACAATTAAGGAAAATCTGCTTCCGATCGGCCTCGCCGAACACTGTGTCCTTAAAAACGATATAGCGAAGGACGCTGTCATCACTTATGAGGACGTGATCGTTCCTGAGGGAAGATTGAGTGATCAACTCCGTATGCAGCAAAATGAGCTGTTTTTTGAGTTGAGCCCCTCATCCTGAGAACGATAAACCGAAATAAAACAAAAACCGGAATTGTAAGGTTCCGGTTTTTGTATATCAAACCCCAAACCCATGGCTGAGACCTCCTCTCTACCTTTGGTGAGTGTGAGTATTCCCACTTACAATGGTGAAATGAGAATTGGTGAGGCTATACGTTCGCTACAAGCGCAACAATATCCTCATATGGAGATCATTATCTCCGACAATGCCTCCACGGATAATACCGAAGAGGTAGTCCGCCAATTTATGGCTGAGGATGATCGTATCAGTTATTTTCGCCATCCTGAGAATTTGGGGATTCCGCTCAACTTTGAATTTGGCTTGCAACAAGCCAAGGGGCAATATTTTATTTGGCTTTCTGACGACGACCAGCTGCTCGACGGAGTGATCAGGCGTTATGTCAATTATCTCGAAGCGAATCCGGCTTTTTCCATGGTGAGTGGGATTATCAATTATACCGAAGATGGCCAACTCGTCTCCCAAGAAACAAGTATCGATCTCCAACAATCTTCTGGGATTTCTCGCTGTTTAGAATATTACGCCCGAGTCAAAGAAGGCGGCATGTATTACGGCATGATGCGTCGTGAATTGGGGCAAAAACTGAGAGTAGGACCTACTATCGGGAGTGATTGGCACTTCGTGGCGGGTTTGGCTTATCTGGGCAAGATCAAGATTTTAGACTTTGTGGGTTATAGCAAATCCCGCGGTGGAGTTTCCAATGATTTTCATGACTATGTCCGTAGTTATGGGGAAAAGCCAATCTGGGGTTATATACCTTTTGTAAAAATCGGCCTTGATGCTGCGGCAGAGGTGATGTATAGAGCCGAGATCTTTCAATCCCTAAATGTCTTTGCTAAGCTATTTACTGGTTCTAGCGCCTGTTTATTGGTGTGGGGACACTACTATGGGCTGATCGTTCCTAGAATGGGTGCTGGTTGGATCCTCCGCAAACTTAAGATAAAGACTCCCAAGCAGCGTTCGCTCGAGCGGGTGAATTGAGATGAGATGTTACTGTTTCGCAGAACGCTCATTTGGTGTGGATTCATTGGGTGTGGCATGC
>CAZHOC010000873.1:0-3412 GCA_964534295.1 uncultured Bacteroidia bacterium
GACAAGCAGGCCGAAGGCAAAACCCCTGAATATCTTTTCTGGGTAGGCTGTGCAGGTTCTTATGATAGTCGTTACCAAAGGGTAACCCAATCATTTGTCCGCATTCTCAACCACCTTGAGATAGACTATGCCGTCCTCGGACCTGAAGAAACTTGCAATGGTGATCCCGCCAAACGTGCTGGCAATGAGTTTTTGTTCCAGATGATGGCCATGCAAAACATCGAAGTGATGAATATGTATGAGGTCAAAAAAATCATCACGGCTTGTCCGCACTGCTTCAACACGATCAAAAATGAATATCCGGCTCTGGGTGGTAATTATGAGGTGATCCATCATTCGACCTTCCTACAAATGCTAATCAACCAGGGTAAGGTCAAGCTCAAAGGCGGCGGAGAATTTAAAGGCAAGAAGATCACTTATCACGACTCATGCTACTTAGGCAGAGCCAACGGAATTTACGAAGCCCCTCGTAAGGTTTTGGAAGCTCTTGACGTAGATCTTGCCGAAATGAAGCGCTGTCGTACCAAAGGTCTGTGCTGTGGCGCAGGTGGTGCCCAGATGTTTAAAGAGGCAGAAAATGGCAAGAAGGAAATCAATATTGAGCGTACCGAAGAAGCGCTCGAAACAGGCGCCAGCGTCATTGCAGCCGCTTGTCCGTTCTGTATGACCATGATGTCGGACGGGGTGAAGCACTTCGAAAAAGAAGACAAGGTAGTGGTCAAAGACTTGGCCGAAATCGTCGAAGCGCAGATGGAATAGCTTGGCGTGGGTCCATTCAGCCCCCCAAACAACCATTGATCCCGTGATATTAGCAAATGGGAAAAAACGTCGGCATTCCCACAAGGATTGTGCCTAGATTTGAATTGAATACTGCTACCCAAACGTATTTTTTTCAAACCCCTATTGCAACACTCACCATGCGATTAAGCTTCGCTTTTTTACTTTTTGTACTGTTATCCAGCAGCACCTTCGCTCAACGCACGCACATGTTTTCCTTCGGTATGGGTACCACCTATTACAATGGTGACCTCACTGATCAACTCAACAATATGTTGTTCCGCCCTGCGGCGCATATTGGTTACACCAAGTATTTTACTCCGCATTTTAGCTACCGTCTTGGTTTTTCTTATGGCCAGATCGGTGCCTCTGATACGGAAGCACTCGAATCGACTCGTCGTCAGCGCAACCTCCATTTCAAAAGCAATATCTTCGAAACTCACGGGATGCTTATCTATGAGTTTCGCCGTGATAAAAACTTTGGCAACGAATGGATGAGTAAGCCATTCCTTTCCCCTTATGTTTTTACGGGCTTAGGTTTCTTCTATTTCAATCCCAAAGCCCGCTACGATGGCGTTTGGTACGAATTACAGCCGCTAGGTACTGAGGGACAAAATATCCCCGGTTCTGGCTCCCCAGGACGTTATTCACGTCTACAGGCCTCCGTGCCCTTTGGCGCAGGTCTCAATATCCGCATTAGTGGTTATGCCGGCGTTAGCTTCGAGCTAGGCCTTCGCACTACCATGACAGATTATCTGGATGATGTCAGCACCGTTTACCCTGATTTTGAGCAATTAAATGAGGTGGGCGGTCCTCTCGCCGTGGCACTCTCTGATCGTTCCAAAAATGGCTATGATCCAGGCGATATTAGAGGAAACCCCGGCGTAAATGATTACTACCTATTCGGGTCGTTCTGCATTACTTACTTTTTGAGTCGCTACGCTTCTCGCGGAGATTAGGCTTTTATTTGCCGCTGCGCGGAACGATTATCCCTGGCAGCATGCATGCCGCCCCTACAGCAGCCCTTGGTAGCGGCCTATGCAATAGGCCGCAGAGCTTCTCTGAAGAGACAAGCGTTCTGTGAAGCAGCAAGCCAATGACAAAGATGCTTCGACTACGCTCAGCAAGACAAAACGCATTTGTCACATTGAGCTTGCCGAAATGACTTTATAGAGATAAGCGTTCTGCGAAGCAGTAAGCCATAAAAAAAGAATCTAGCTCCAAGCTAAAGATTCAGTAAAAAATAATTCAATTCGGCATTTAAGCAGATTCGTTCGGCTTGGATGCCGAAACTATTTTTACTCAGTGATTTCCATCGTTTTGAGCTGCCATTTGTCGCCGAGTTTGTACTTATCTCGACCAATATAGCGCACGATAAAGCCGCTGGTGAGGATGCCCGTGGCCACGAGTACACTGCTGGGGTCTGGAGGGAGGTCCGAAGTCCAAGCGTTTAGGGCAGTGATAAGAATGAGACCGCCGCCGCCTATCATGGCAGAACCCGAATACATATTTTTGAAGGTTTTCCAGGCCGTTTTATAGGGATTGTAGACCATGTCAATTTCGCGGATCGGCACGTAGTCGCGCAACACATTATTGGTGGCGTCTCCTTCATTGGCCATATTGACAACCTTGAGGATGACGATGGAGCTATCGTTGATGGATTCGATTTGGCCATTGTACTGGGCGCGGCCGTCATGGGTCTGAAAGCGAATAAAATCTCCGGGACGAAAGACAATGCGTTTGTAGCGCTTTACATTTTCTAATGTGAGCACTTTGACAGGCTTGAGAAGCGTTTGCCCTGATAAGGAAAGACTAAGTCCAATACTTAGGAGCAAAATGAAGCAAAGTGTTCGCATGAGTAATCGCTTTCTTTAAGATTAGCGGAATGCTGGAAAAAACCTATCCTTAAAATAATAAATTCTTGCGCCAAGGCCTTAGCGAGATGGACAAATCCCCTCGTTCCGCAAAGCGGAATATTAAAAGCAAAGTTTCCTCGACAAAGCTCGGAATGACAATTTGAGAGGTACTAGTTCTCCAAAGACTTCAAAATTCGGCATTCATTACTCAACATTCAGCCTTCCCTAGTTTACCAAGGCATAGAGAAAGAAGCCGGCAAAATTGCCCAATGCCAAGCCAATCACCCCCAAAGTCATGCCTGCGATTACGATCTCTCGATTGTCCAAAGCGCGGGCCACGGGTCCAATAAAAGGAGGTCCGTAAATCCCCGAAGCAATACAAATCAAAGTCGTATCGGCGTCTATTTTAAACACCTTCGCAAGGCTCACAAAGGTCGTCAGGATCATCAAAAAGCCCGTCAGCATAAAGCCAGCTTGAGACCAATCGTTTTCCCAAAGGACTTTCAAATCGATCTGGGCACCGGCGGCAACACAAAAGGCCAAAAATAAATAATCGCCCGTCTCGTAGCTCATGGGCCATTCTCGAATCGGTTTGATCAAAGAGGCCAACAAAGCTAGCACAGTCAAGGCAATGATGATGAAGGTGCCATTACCTTCCCCAAATATCAAATGACTCAGGCCAAAGCTCAATCCTAAGACGCCTACCCCCATCAAAACGCTTATGAGTATATGGAGAATCGTTCTCGGAGAGAAAGTACCCACAGTCTCCCTAGTCGAAG
>CAZHOC010000874.1:0-3403 GCA_964534295.1 uncultured Bacteroidia bacterium
CATCATTTAGCGCAAAGCCAATGTAGTTCGATATGCTTCCTTCTAAGCTAAAGTATACAATCCCCAAGATCGATAGGACAATGACACTGAGTAAGCCTATCACACCACTACGTGATTCCTGCTTTTGGCCTGATGTTAAAAACAATCCTAAAGCACCAATGGTGTGAATCAAGAAAAATAAGGCGGTATAATCCTCGATCAGCTCATGGAAATACTTAAGGTGTTGATCCATAAAAATGATCTGATACACCTTAAAGAGAATAAAGCCACCGCTAAGGAGAGAGGGAATCAAAAAGTAGAGTTTCAACTTCGCCTTGAAGTGGAAGTAGCTCACTACATAAACAAAAAGGACAATACAGTAAATCAGTATATGTACTTTTTCGTAACCGATACTCGTGAGGTCTGATTCGATTATCAGGTAGAGATGGCGGAGCAATCTTACTATAAAGAATAAGAGGGCACCAAATACGACTCCTGTCAAGGGGAGATTTTCATTCCAATTACTTCTCAGGATCGGAAATAGGATCGCCAGCATGACTAATGAGACGAAAGCCCCAAATCCTACAATCCAAACAATCGCATACCAATAAAGGGGAATGTCATTGAAAGTAAAGGTGAGATAGAAGCCATTGGAAAAGAAAGCTTGTTCGCCATTACCGCTAGGGGAATAAGGATCATTAGGTTGGATGATCGCCACAAAAGGGTGCCCCGGTCGAGCGGCGGCGGTGATTCGATCTGCTACCTCAGGTTGGGTGATCGGATTATAATCTAACTCAAGGAGTCTGTCTCCGGCTTGGATGCCTCTATATACGTTTGGTTTGTAAGAGGGTAAGGGATGGACCGTTTTGGCGTATACACCGCGTCCTGTATGTTCCCAGCTCACCCAATCGCTACCTTTAAAGTCTGCCTCTAGCGATGCGTCGATCTGCTCGGCTTCTATGGTGCTTATATTATGATGAAACTGATAGGTAATCCAACCTAATCCTAGATAGAATATGACTAGGACAGCATACCAAATCCAGTTTTTATTGGTCATGAAGTCATCTCCTTAATGCTCGAAACTAGTATTAATCAGGCAAAGCGGCAAATATGAGCCTATGCTGCCACCTGCCTTTGGCAAGGAAATGCTATGGATTATTACACGAGATAATATCGTAATAGCCAGAAAAATAAAGAGGCGCGATTGCTCGCGCCTCTTTGAAAAAACTAGGGGACTCAAATCCCAATGGGATGAATCAACCCTAGCCCTTGCTCTTGTAATCCAGGATTATCGCCCTTTCAATACAAGTATAGGGCTATTTCGCCGAACGACAGAAAAAAAATACATGAACGGTTCGTTTCAATGCGCGAACGGTCATTTCGTATGTGCGAACGGTTTTTGAATAATCGAATTATAAAGGGTAATAAATAATTCATTTGGATGAGATGTTTTTGCGTCAGTATCACTTTTGTAATTTGCTTGTGAAATATTGATAGTCAGGCATATACACGCAAAAATCCACATTTATCCATGTGTGCTCTTGCACAGATAAATGTGGAAAAATATGTTTTTAAAGGGTAAGAAATTTATAAATACAATTAAGAGAATATCCCCAATTGTGAAAATTTCAACCTCCTATTGTTTGTATGTGAAGCTTTCTGTAGAGCCGACTGCTTTTTGCTACTATTTGATAGAAACTGAGCCGGTAAAATGCTTACACCCCTAGAAAAACAAAAAGCGTGCCACTCAAAAGATTGGCACGCCGAATATTTTCCTAAACAATAGATATCTACAAACTCAATATCTCAAAGTTGTGATTAGTATAGATACAGATATCAGCCGCTATGGTAAGGGCTTCCTTGACCATTTGCTCGGCCGTGAGATGAGGGGCATGTCTTTTTAGAGCCAGCGCTGCTGAACGCGCAAAATTAGAACCAGAGCCTATAGATAAAACCCCCTCGTCTGGAGATAGGACATCGCCTGTACCACTAATGATCAAGGCCTGTTCTTTGCTCATCACGATGAGCATTGCTTCTAGCTTACGCAAGTAGCGATCTGTACGCCAATCCTTGGCCAATTCTATGGCCGCTCTATCCAAAGTAGAGCGATACATATTGAGTTTCTCCTCAAATTTTTCCAATAGGGTGAAGGCATCGGAAGTCGAACCCGCGAAGCCGGCCATGATCCTGCCCTCGTCCATCATACGGACTTTTTTGACATTGCTCTTAGCTACTGTATTGCCCATGCTGGCTTGGCCATCTGCTCCAAGTGCGACTTGTCCATTGTGCACAATCCCCAATACGGTAGTGGCGTGTATTTTCTGAACCATAAGTTTATGATATGCAAAAGCCGAGAAGCGAAAGGTCTCCCGCTTCTCGGCTCTTTTGTTATAAGATTACTCCTCTCTGTTACGGAGAGTATGAATGTTGTTATCTTCCTTGAAGTTGTAAACTTCACCGTAGTTTTGGTTACGACGAGCTTCTAACCAGTCTAGACGAGGTTTGAGTTCGCTCTTGTCAAAAACAAGACGATCTTTGCCGTGGACTGCGTCTTCACGATTCGTGAAGTTGAGATCATACTCAGGGCTCATCACGATAGCTTCTTCTGGGCAAACCTCCTCACAGAAGCCGCAATAGATACAGCGAAGCATGTCAATTTCGAACTTCTCTGGGTAGCGCTCTTTCTGATCACCATCTTCTACTTCGGCAGCCTGCATGCTGATCGCAAGCGGAGGACAAGCACGAGCACAAAGCCCACAGGCGACACAGCGCTCTTTACCGTTTTCGGCTACCAATACAGGACGCCCTCTAAATTCAGGGCCGAAGGTAGGCTTGACTTCCGGATACTCAAGCGTTACGGAAGGACGGAAAATGTGCTTGAAGGAGAACCACATTCCTTTAAAGATTTCAGGGAAATAGAGTTTTCCCCAGAAGTCTAGTTCTCTTTCCTTCTTGCTACCACGAATGATGCCTTGTTTATTACCCATAGGTCTGCGAATTGAGAGCTAAAATTACTGCTTGAGTTAAATCCAACCAAACATTTTTGCAAATGTTTCCATACTTATAATCTTTTATTAATACGTTCGGACCTTAGCTCCTTCAAAATAAGCGAGATTTTCCCCTCTGGCTAGCGCAAAATCCTTAGTTTTACATAATGCTCAGGGATTTAAAATATTTCTTTCTCATTTCCCGCCCCATGAATGTGCTGATTTCAGTCATCTCCTTTGGGGTTGCCTGCTTTATCGCCACTGAGCATTCCTTCGCTTTTCTCCGAGATTTCCCCTTCTGGGGAACGGTTCTCACCATTAGCATCATTGCTAGTGCAGGTTATTGGATCAATGATGTCTATGATTTTCGGATCGACCGCATCAACAAGCCTGGCAAACTCGTGGTCAATGCCATTCTTTCCAGTAAAAAGGTACTT
>CAZHOC010000875.1:0-3401 GCA_964534295.1 uncultured Bacteroidia bacterium
GGATGCAGGTAAATTGCCAGATTGGTAGGCCGCTAGAAAGGGACGAATTGCCCCCCGGAAGTTTTGTTTGTCAAAATAGAGCTTGCCAAGATAAAACTCGATCTGAGTGGCCTTGGTATTGGTGCTAAAATCTTTGAGGAAATCGTTTAGCAAAGCTTCGGTATCATTTCTTTGGAGATGATAGGCTCCGACTGCTTGCATGAAACGCGCATTGGTGTGGAGGTCGTTGTTGAGGGGGCCTCTTAGGCTTTTTTCCTCTGCGAGGAACTCATCCACTTTTTTCTGGGACGCACCGTAGTGCTTTTTCTCAAATAATTCTAAGGCTTGGTCATAGAGTTCTTGATAGGTGTTATAGGGGGAGAGTTGTCCCTGCAAAGCCAGAGGCAGCAATAAGGCACCTAGAAGAATCCATTTGCTAAGCAATCTTGACATATTGGTATGTTTTGTAAGTATCCGGATAATTTACCGTCGCTCGGAAATTATAAAGCACAAATGCGTTTCACAAACAATTAAAATAATGTGAAGGTACAAATTACGAAAATCAGAAAGGATTGTTTACCCAAGCTCGCGGGGAACTCTGTGCATATGGCTCTAAAGCCTCGTTTTTTAGGAAGGGATTGGGAAAAGCCTGCATACCGATGCGAAAGTTGTGTTTTGTACTAAATACAATCAAAGCCAGTGCCAAGTTGCATGTGAATGACTTTTGTTGCCAAAATGATCCCTTTTTGGATAAACAGCTCGAATTGTACGATAAACGACAGTTTTTTACTGTAACCCCTGCCTTTCGACCAGTTTGCACACCTCAATGACATCTAAGGGCCTGCAAACAGGTATTGGTCGAATAATCTCTGGATACCAGCGAAAAAGTTTGTGGAGGCCCAAAATCTACCCGATGTTCATATCGGATTGTCAACAAATCCTCCACTTTTCTCAAAAACCAAATGTAGTAGCTATGATGTCTAAAACAGTAACCGCAGTAACACTACCTCTCTTGATAGCTTTGTTAATGACCAGCCAGGCTTTTGCCAATCCAACTAACCCTGGCAAGGAAAAAAAATCAAAGCTTGCTTATGATCAAGAGGAAATATGTCGCACCCTCACTTACTATTATGAAGGTTCCAACATGGGAGTCGCTAATGCGGTTGAAGGTGCCCTACACCCAGATGCGCAAATCACCATGCTTTACACTGACAATGGCAAAGTAGAAGCCATCAATGTAAACCAGATGGTAAAAGCTGTGGCCAGCGGCCAGGCTATCCATACTAGTAATCTCCGTCTGCTAAACTTAGACATTGAAGGAGATGCAGCTATGGCTAAAATCCGCGTTGTCAACACAAATACCGGCAAACGCTCAGTAAGATATCTACACCTTGTAAGAGCAGGAAATCAATGGCGTATCGTCAATGAGACTGCTTATCACAAAGGATAGTATAAGAATTTTGACTTGGAGTTAGGAAGCTTGCCAGCTTATTTTGATGGCAGTAAGGCGGCCCGCCCGGGCTGCCTTCTTTTTTTTATAACACGCTTAGTAAACCAACGAGCACCCTTATCCATTTCCCCTTGAGCGCATAGGCTTAAAGGGCTATTTTTTATAAAAAGATAGCCCTTATGCAGAAAACTTACTTGCCTTTTTTCGCCCTATTAGCCTTCTCCCTTTTTAGCTGCCGCCCTGGCTTTGACCTAGCCTTATTACAAGCACCTCCCCAACAAGCCGATTTGCTCCCTAGACTCCAGTTTCAAATGGATGGCGAGTCCTTTAGTGCCCTATACCCTGAACCCTTTGTCGAAGAAGATGATGGTAGCGGTGTTTTCCAGATTAGACCCCTGCCCAATACCAAACTCCAAGATGTAAAAACTATTGCTAGTCGCACCTTGGATCAAAGTATTTGCGTCCCTACAGGCCCCCTTTATGGTTCAGCCGTCCTGAAAGTGAGCAGCGCGAGTGTCAATAATCGCGCGCAAGGATTATTGTTGGTTTCGGTCGCTAGTGCCTTTTTACTCAATCTTGCCGGTATGCCGATCATGAAGTCCGAGGCCATCCTCGAGCTAGAGATGGAGGTGTATGACGCCAATGGCGAACGCTTGAGATCCTACATTGGCCAAGGTTTTGGCAAACAATGGATTGGGGTCTATTATGGGGGAGGAGAAACCCATCGTAGTGTGCATGCTGAAGCGGTACAGGAAGCCATGCAGGAAATTCAAAAGCAAATCGGAAAAGACGCCAGTAGCCTAAAAGAAGTCTTTTTGAAGGTAGGTCCTATCCAATAGGCTTACCTTCTATGGCCTTGGCCATGAGTCCGGGAAAGGCATCCGGGCTACAAGCCATGACAGGGATGCCTAAAGCCCTCAATTGCGAAGCAAGCGTTTCGTCGAAAGCAGGTTTGCCTTCATCGTTTAAGGCAAGCAGACAGATAAGCTTGACACCTGAGCTATGCAATTGTTGAGCCTGTTGGAGAACTCTTTCCCGGCTGCCTCCTTCAAATAAATCCGAGATCAGTACTAGTATCGTATCCTTTGGGCGTCTCACCAGCTGACTACAGTATTTTAAGGCCCTTTGGATATCGGTACCGCCACCCAACTGCGCTCCAAAAAGTAACTCAACGGGATCGCTTAGATGTTTGGTGAGATCAGCTACTTCGGTGTCAAAGACGACCATATGCGTCCGCAAGGAGCGCAGGGAAGCCATCACTGCTCCAAGTACGCTGGCATATACTACCGAACTAGCCATGGAACCACTTTGGTCTACGGCAAGAATGATATCCTTTTTGGTGCCTCCTTTGCGACCAAAGCCGATCATATGCTCAGGGATGATAGATTGGTAGTCCGGCTGGTAGTGCTTGAGGTTTTTTTCAATGGTGCGTTTCCAGTCGATCTCATTGTATTTAGGCCGGCTGCGTCGAACGCTTCTATTGAGTGCTCCTTTGAGTGTCTGGATTAAAGGTAGTTTAAGGCGCTTTTCCAGATCTTTAACTACCTTTTGTACCACTTGCCTCGCTGTATCGCGCGTGCGATCAGGAATGATATTTTTTAGGCTAATCAAAGTAGCCACCAAGTCTACATCTGGTTCTAATTGCTCGAGCAGTTCCGGCTCTAACAACATTTGCTGTAGCCCTAGCCGCTCAAGAGCGTCTTTTTGCAGGATTTGTACTACTGTAGAGGGGAAATAGGTTCTGATATCGCCCAACCAACGATTGATCTTGGGATTGGAACCCTGCAAGCCCCCTCGCCTTTGCTTCTCGTCAGCATCGTAGAGAGCCTCTAGGGCCTCGTCCATTTTGGCAAGATCACCTTCTAGGCTTCGCCCAGTGCCATCTTCCTTGCCACCCAGTATCATTCGCCAGCGCTCTAAGCGAGAGTCATCCATAGGTGCAAATTGTCAAATCAGGGCCAAGAAAACGAAT
>CAZHOC010000876.1:0-3400 GCA_964534295.1 uncultured Bacteroidia bacterium
CAGGCATTGACATCACCCAAAAAGTCAGGCTAATGCTCGATATCATGGCCTTGGCCTTTTGGAGTGATGCTAGTCGAGTGGGCACTTTTATGTTTGGCAACTCGGTGAGTGGACGCAATTTTTCCTTCCTTGAAGGGGTTCGCGCTAACTTCCACTCCTTGTCGCATCACCAAAATGATGTGCGCCGCATGACCCAATACGAAAAAATCAATCATTGGCATATCGAGCAGATTGCCTACTTCCTGCAAAAGCTAAAATCTATTCCTGAGGCCAATGGCACCCTATTAGATAACTCTATGGTCCTCTTTGGGTCTGGGCTTAGTGACGGCAACCGGCACTCTCCCTTCAATCTACCGATTATGCTAGCCGGAGGCGGGGGTGGCTGTCTCAAAACGGGTCAAAACCTGCTCTTTGAGGAGAATACACCCCTGGCCAATCTCTATTTGACCATGGGCCGGACCATGGGAGTAGAGATGGAAAGTTTTGCAGATAGTACACGCGAATTGGGGGAGATTTTAGCATGAAAAAGACAGCCGCTTGGTCAGATGATATAGTCCCCGTAGCTTTATTGATATTGAGCCTTATTTTTTTGGCTTTGCCCTTTCTGGGTTTGGCTGAAAATCCAGAGAGCAGTCTTTGGGTAAACTTGGGTCGTCTTCATCCCCTTTTGGTGCATTTTCCGATTGTCTTAGTCGTAGTAGCCTTGCTATTGGAAGGATTGGCTCGCCTCAAAAAGTGGACCTTAGATCCAAGGCTAATGCCTTTATTGATAGGCATGGCAATTCTTAGTGCAGCGGCCTCTGTCATTGTCGGCTACGGTCTTTTCTATTCCGGCACCTACATCGGTGAACGCATAAGCTCTCACCTCTGGGGTGGGATCTTATTGGGGGTTTGCCTCAACTTTTGTGGTTTTGCCTACTATTTTAAATGGCAGCGACTCTTTATGGCCGGTCTGATTCTCGCCAACGGCTTGGTCATCTATACCGGACATCTAGGCGGCACGCTTACCCATGGTGAGGATTATTTGTCTGAAATATTACCTAAATGGGGACAGCCTGTAGCTCCTGTAGAGCAAAAACCGCTAGCAGAGCTCAATGTCTTTGACGATATCGTCATGAGCGTTTTTGAAGCCAAATGCTTGAGTTGCCATAACGAGCAAAAGGCCAAAGGCAAGCTAGTGATGAGCAATTGGGAGGCGCTAATGGCAGGAGGAGAAAGCGGTGATTCCATGATCGTGAGACAATCGTTCACCGAAGGTGCCCTCTACCAAAGAATCTCTCTACCTATAAAGGATGAATCGCATATGCCTCCCAAAGGCAAATCCCAACTCACAGCTAACGAAAAAAAGCTACTCAATTGGTGGTTGCAAAGTGGGGGCAGCTCGGAGCAATTAGTAGGAACTTTCGCGGCAGGAGATAGCGTTCAAGAGGCATTGGAGAGTTATCTACCTAGACTCGCTCGGAGGCAGAGAAGCGTTCTGCGCAGCAAGGCCGAAAGAGACGAACTAGCAAAGGGACTTATCCCTCATGTCGAAGCCCTTGGCTTTGCGGTGGAGCTAGATCCAGAGGCAGATTCGATGCTTTTTGCGCTTTCCATGCAGTTGCCTCCCGCTCGCATAACTGATGCTACTTTGGTGGAGCTTTTGCCTTACGCTGATGCCCTTTCCAAGATCTCACTGGTGTCTGCCGAAATCACTGACGAAGGACTTTATAGCTTGAGTCAAATGCCAGAACTTCGGCATCTTTATCTCAACAAAACTTGTATCAAAGGGGATGATTTGACCTATCTCGCCAAGCTAGAAAAGCTCGAAACCCTCAATCTCTCCGAGACTTTTGTAGATGATGCGAATGTGCTCCACCTCCTCAAAATTCCCAGTCTCAAGAAAGTATATCTCTACCAAGCTGAAGTAAGTCTCAATGTGGTCGAGGCACTACAAGATTTCATGCCGGATACGGAGGTCTTACATGCCGAGGGAGAGATGTATTAGCGGCCTAAAAGCTAATTTCAAATACCGCCCCACCTGCTTCATGAGACTGTAGCGAAAAGGCAAAGCCATGTTTTTGCAAGATTTCGCGGGTGAGCGTCAGACCAATCCCCTGCCCATTTTTCTTGCTGCTATAAAAGGGCGAAAAGATCTTATCATCCTCTTTAATTCCATGCCCACTATCGATAATTCTCAACTTACGGCTTTGGGCGTCAAGACGGAGCGTGATCTGCCCCTTATCAGAGATGGCTTCGATCGCGTTTTTGAGGATGTTGATGAGTACTTGCTCCATCATTTTGGGGTCTACCGCTGCGCGGAACGCTTGTCCCGGTAGCGCTAGCTTGATCTCAATTTCTTTATCCTGCGTCTGAAAGCTCATAAAATTGGCCATACGCTCGAGAAAAGGACGAAGATCGATCTCCTCCTTGATGGGCTCCGGAATCTTAACGACGGAAGCAAAATTGCGCATAAAGCCATTGAGCGTATCATTGCGCTGATGGGCGATTGCCAAGACTTCCTCGTAGTCAGCTTGACTGTCTTCCGGCAGGTGCTTTTTGTATACTGACAAGGACTTCAATATCGAATTGATTGGTCCAATGGAGTTATTGACTTCGTGGGCCATCATGCGAATAACCTTGCCATAGGCTTGCTTTTCAATAGCTAACTTCTCAGCCGTCAACTCCTCAATCATAATGAAATAATTGGCAAAGCCACGGTCGATAAACTGCGCCTTGTGGCACTTAAAGGTTTCGAGCCCGTTGAGGCTGATGACGCGCGTTTCACCTACCGATATTGAGGCAATCTTCTGCAAGAGAGGATGATCACTCTCTTCAATTATTTGCCCTTGCAGTTCCTTTTGGCTGCTTTTGAGGTAGTATTGGGCGATGGGATTGCAGATAGCTATTTCGCCATCGAGATTGAGGATAATGACCCCTGTCGGGGAACTATTGATCAGTTTTTCGAGGAAAAAGTGCTTTTGGGTTTTTTCTAAGCGCTCTTCACGTAGCTGATCAATCATCTGATTGTAGGTTTGAATCAAGCCGTCAATTTCAGATTGACCTACGCCCTGAAACTTAACCGTAAAATCGCGATCCTTGATCGCATTGATTCCCCGATTGATAAGGCGAATGGGTTCTACCATCGATCGATACAAACGATAGGAGAAGTAGAGGGAGATCAAAATCAATACCTCCGAAACGATAAACAGCAGTTTGTATTCCCTAAATATGGCAAAGGACATCGCAAGGGCGACGCTGTGCAAGAGGCTAACAAACAATATGTATTTGCTGCTAAGCTTCATTTTGGATGCCATATTTTTCGAGACGACGGTAGAGCGCATTACGACTAAGCCCTAAAGCTTCAGCCACCTTACCAACCTTGCCGGAGCGATGGGCCATAGCCTTGAGGATCATTTGC
>CAZHOC010000877.1:0-3391 GCA_964534295.1 uncultured Bacteroidia bacterium
CACCGTAATAGGATGTCGCATTGCCGGGAACAACACTATAATAAACATCCTCTACGTAGGTATTGGGCATATTGAGGGGTTCAAAGATCCGGGCCTGCATAAAGTCTCTAAAGGACTCTTCAGTGATACGCTCAATAATCAAAGCCATCAAAATGTAGCCAGTGTTACAGTATAGATACTCATCTCCGGGAGGGAAATTTAACTCCTTTTGCCGCTGCATAAATCGCCAGAGATCATCATTATCACGAGAATCATCCCAACGCCAGCCTGCCATCTCCAACATCGCGTGCAAGCTTCTCAGGCCACTTGTGTGATGCATCAGATGCTCAATGGTGATGGGAGTACCGAAATCAGGTAAGTCCGGAAGGTGCTTGCGGATGTCATCCGTTACTTTCAGTTTACCATCCTTCTCTAGGAGGAGAATCCCCATACTGGTAAACTGCTTGGAAACAGAGGCAATGTTATAGACGGTCCCGACATTATTGGGGACTAGATATTCGAGGCTAGCCAGACCAAAGGCTTTGTTATAGACAACTTTGCCGTCAATTTCAATGGCTACCGATCCACCGGGAAAGTTAGGTTGGTTCCAATCGACAAAAATACTGTCGATCTGTTCGACCTGAGATGTGCTGATTTGGGCGCAGGAGCAAAGTGCCCCTAAGCATAGTATGAGTAGGCTAATGTGAGTTTTCATAGCCTTAAGATAGAAAACTCAGTTTAATGACGGACCACGATTTTCTGGCGACGAATGCTTTTTTCGGTATTGTAGAGTTCGAGATAGTACATTCCGGAGCTTAGGTTTTGGAGGTCTACTTTGTAGAACGCTTTGCCGGGGTTTAAGGAACGGTTTTGTACGGGCCGCCCTTGCATATCGAGTAAAAGGATTTGCGCTTTGTCTGCTAACACCTGCCCAAAGTCTAGATTTAGCTCATTATTAGCAGGATTAGGATAAATGCGAAGCGCTGGGTCCAAGCGTTCGGCGAAGCCGCCCTCCCGAAGTGCCTCTGGATCTAATAAGCCTGACCACAAAGGACTGGTCTCTACCTGATAAACCTCTTTGGTAATCCGGTCCTGCACAAATACAACTAATTCAGCATTATCATACTCAGACAAAATGCTTGGGTCTATTGGTGAATCATCCCAAGTGGGGTCAAAATCGTAGGTTTCGTTGGCATCCCACTCAAAAAAGGAAATACCGGCAGGGCTATAAAGGAATGTTCTAAATACGGGCTGTTGATTTTCGAGCCTTTCAATGATCGCAAAATATACATTGACTTCAGATAGCAGAGGACGAGTGGGCCTAATGAAAACCGAAGGCTGAGCACTGGTATCTATTTCAATTACCATTCGAGGATTACGAGTCAAGGCTAGGATAAGAGCTGATTCGCCTAGCTCAGTTGTGGGACCAAGATACTGCTCACCTTGTAGCACTGAAAAGCCGGATTCAGAGATACCGTAATGAAAGGCTCTAACATCAGCACCGATAAAATCTCCTCGTTGCTCTTCTCCTTCGATCACATATTTGATAGGGATCACAGACTCATTTGAAGCAATGATGGTATCTAGTTGACTGGGACTATCTTCAATTTCCTCACCGACAAATTGTTCGACCAATACCTTACGAAGGCCGGCCTGGCCAACGAAAAAATCATCAAAGGCGAAGCCATCGTTAGAAATTGATTGATCCACTACCGGAATACTGGCGAAGGCAAAGCGAAAGCGGACCAAATCATCAGGGTCTTGTCCCAACAAAATAATGCGAGATTCGCTCCAGGCTTCCTCTCGTCCTGTCCAGCCATATTGTTGGCCAGCCTGTTGATTGGCAGGATTAGCCACGATGGAATTGGAGTTATACCAACCTAATCCCTCCACCTGTTGATTATCACCGACCGTAGTCCAAGTGGCGCCTCGGTCTGTACTTTGCTGGAAGACAAGCCCATCCAGTCCCGGCTGAGTATCGATCCAGCGATTGAAAGTGATAAGAGGCGTTTCAACCCCACTAAGGTCAAAACAAGGACTGGCGAGCCATGAAGTATCATTGGCAAGATATTGATCATTCAACAGAGTCATCCATGCAGCAGAGCCACTGGCGGCACTATTGATGGTTTGGCCTGCAGGCTCCCCATATTGCCAGATTGAATTTTCGCTATCAGTTAGCCAAAAGCTACCATCATCTTCAAAAGGATCGTCATAAACTTGATCAGCAATATGAAAGGTAGGCAGGGCATAAATCAAAGAAAAAATGACGCTATCCTCCACTGCGAGATTATTTAGTTGGGCATCTCCGCCAGTTCGCAGCAAAACATAATCATCGGGTTCAATCTCATCCTCTGCTCTGACCTCAAGTCCTACTATGCTTATACTGTTTAGTGTGCTATCAAAGCTCCGGTCAAACTGGATCGTAAGCTCTTTGCTATTAAAGCTCAAGCTGCAATTAGTGAGACCTTCTCCTGCACATTCTACTGTGGGATTACTAGCGAGGTTGAATATCAGCTCATCGGGTAAACTCAAAGTAAGGGTTTGCCCTAGCCCATACTCAAATCCTCCCCCAGTACTATCTTGGAGTACGATACGCTGAAGTCTTTTATACAAATCATCTTCAGTACAGAGAGCTTCAATCGAAGTTTGAACAAAGCTCCTCTGAGCCTCATAAGCACCAATATCAATATTTTGCTCCTCCCCGCCGACCAATCGGCTGTATCCTCTTTGATCTGTCCTCAAACTAGTTTCATCTAGAGCTTGTCCTGCATTAAGCAATGGGCTTCCGGCCTCTGCTGCATAGGCGGGAAGGAACCATTCGATATCAAAGGTATCTAATTGGAGACGATTACGTGGTCCGCCATAAAAGTCCAAAGCCTTGACCATGGGGTCTAAGGGTTGTTGATCATCGCCTATTTGGTCTCCGATGCTCGGAACGATAATGCTATTTTGATCGCTTGAAATGAAGTTGTGCCCGAGGGACTGAAAGGCGGCCGTTCCTTGGTCTCCGTCCAGATTAGCGGAAAGGCCAATATTACCAAGAGAATCAACTAAAAAGTTCTCATCAAAGAGGTTATTAGCTAATTGAGTTGAGTTAATATTTTGATTAAAAATTCCTGCACCAGCTGTTATTGCTTCGTTTTCGCGAAAAGTATTTCCCAAAAAGGAGGATGTATTTCCCCTTAGGTATACAGCTCCCCCCCGGGATTCAGCTTTATTTAGGGCGAAGCTAGAATTGGAAACAATTACACTGCAGTTATCAGAATTAAATATAGCTCCTCCATTATCATCTGCCTGATTATTAACAAATGAAGACCTATTTATCCGAATATTGCTAAACATGACAGCCAATATTCCTCCACCATTTGTATTAGAGCGGTTGTTTTCAAATAAGCATAGGTCATAACTAGAT
>CAZHOC010000878.1:0-3391 GCA_964534295.1 uncultured Bacteroidia bacterium
TATAGTACCACTCAATGTTGCTGATGTAACAATATTTGCGTTAGAAACATCTACCCAATATTGACCGATAGGAAGTCCCGAAATGTCTTCTGTAGTCGCACCATTGCTCCATAAGTAAGTAAAAGGAGGATTACTGGCATTGACTGTAATATCAATGGCACCGGTACTATCATTACAAGCGGTGTTGGTAACTACTGCGTTAATACACTGACCACCAACTGAGATGTAAACACCTCAGTATGCGTTCCGGGAACCGGACAACCGGCACTAGTGGCTGTGGCATAAAAGGTATAAGTCTGACCTGCATTGTCAGGACCAGGAGTCCATGTTACGGTTCCCTGAGCTGGGTTTGCACCTGTACTAAGGAAGGTACTGCTATCAAGTACAGTAGTCACATTTGAGCTTACGAGGATGTTGTCTGCGGCATCAGCGTCGCTGAACGCCATATCAAAGCTTACAGTTTGCCCTTCACATACCACTAGGTTGTTTGCAGCTGGCATCGTAGCATTGGAGACATTTTGTAGCCCATCAAAAACCGGCAGGGCACCAACTCCCGTAGGACAATTGTCAACTTGTACCTGGAAATCTCGCGTTACGCTGCCGAGATATTGACCATTACGAGACTCGTTTACGGTTACACAAATCTGATAAGTACCCACTGCCCCAGGGCTGGGAGTAACACTCATCAAACCTGTTTGAGAATCGAAGTTTGTCGTGAACAAGCTTCCAAAAGGTTGGGTCCCGGAGAATCCAGGATTATAAGTCATCAACTGGTTGGCATCGGAGTAGCAAAAGGTCAATTGATACCAAAGCGAATCACCATCGGCATCATAAGCACTCATATCAATCATCCCTCCTTGCCCTAGACATAGTATTCCAGTTGGAGGACCATTGAAGACCGGTGAGTTATTACTTAGTGCAGGATTAGCCTCTAGTTGCGCTTGAATATGAATACCACCTCCAACACCACCGGTTGTTAAGCCATTGGTTCGGCAGCAGTTATCATACTGAAATGTGTAATAGCTATTGGTAGGACATGTCGAAAAGCAAACATCATAATCTGCCGAATAGGTTACCACATAGGTCCCATAGACAGGAGCATTAGGGTCGGTACAAGTATTCGGAATTCCCGGGCAGACAGGAGTAACATCTTGCATGCTCAATCCCGTCCAAGCAGAAATGGGAACTGGAGGCGCACAAAAGGTGTCGGCCAGTACTTGTAGTTGATTGGCAGTAGGCGGTGCTGGGAAATTGGGGGGAGAAAATAGACCTGAGGTACAATCGTAATAGAGATCCAAATAGACTCTCGTAGTACAGGCATTTAAGCTTTCAAAGCGAAAGTTACCCCCTAATAAATGCGAGGCATTTGCCTCCGGAATCAGTAAACAAAAAAGGCCTAACAAAAGGCAAAATCGTAGAGGTTTTAGTAGCATGTGTAGGGTGCTTAATGTGTTTTCGTTGAAGACAAAATAGAAGATTTTTCCAATCCACAAAGCGCGAATATTCGCCAAAAGCCTGAATACCAACACGTTAAAAGCATAAAATAAATAGGCTTCTTACGCGTTTAAATGAGCCGAAAATTTTAAATTTTGGATTTCCGTTATACCAATGGGCTCATAGGCCTCTCATATTAGCACTTGCTGATTTGAAAATCTTACCTCCTTATTTTTGCCATTTCGTGCGAAGCTGGCTCCTTCATTTTTTGTAGCTTGCACTAAATTTTTTTCGCAAAAGATGTTTTCTACTCGATTTAGGCTAGCATTGATGGGTTTGTTTTTGGGATTGGCTGGATGGCTCATGATCAAAGGACAATACCCCTATGGTTTGGGACTTTTGATGGGATTTGGCCTACTCGTTTGGGGCTATTTTCGCAACGGTAGTGTCTATCTCGCTTATCGTCGTTTACGACAAGAGAAGTATGAAAAAGCAGAGAAATTACTTGACGAAGTCAATCGACCCGCTTGGCTTGGCAGAGTAGTTCAGGGCTACTATTACCTCAGTCGCGGCCACCTCGCTTTTCAAGACGGAAGATACCCTGAGGCCCAAATGCATTTCGAGACTGCCTATGAGCTACGGCCTCCCAATGGCAACGACCGCGCGCTCATTCTCCTCAATTTGGCACAGCTAGCCAACATCCAAGGCGACAAAAAACAAGCCCGCCATTACATCAAGGAAGCCGAGGGCGAACGTATGGCCCCAGAGCTCGCTCAAGCCATGGCGGACTATAAAAAGAAATTGAAGTAAGGGAAAGTAGCTAGTATTAAGTAGAAAGTATTGAGACCAATCCAATCGCCATTTTTGTCTTTTTACTTAATACTTAATACTGCCTACTAGACTCAGATCATGCCGTTTTCGTGGGCCATCTTTTCAGGGATCTCCTGCTTTACCGACCAATGATGGACGATCTCCCCTTCGTCAAGACAAAAGAGATCGTAAAACACCTGCGGTAATTCTTCCTCCTTGCCGCTCGATTGGGCCAAAACAAAATTGCCTTCGCCAATAATACGATGTGTCTTTTCATATTTACCCGTATTGCCTAGCTCCTGGCAATGAGCAGCTACTATCTGCTTATTACTTTCGGTGGAGGCAAGATCAGTAATCTCCCTAGGCCCAGTCATCAATTGATCGACTTGTTCGGCTTCTACAGATTGGATTGCATCCCAATGCTCCACTAACTGAGCGTTCGCAAGGCGAAAAACATCCATAACGACTTGGTGCTGACCAGCCACAAAAACATTCATATGAACCACTACATAATCACCCTCGGCGATCATGCGTTTGATGGGAGACTCCTTGGGCGCTTCGCGCGGGATCTGCTGTAAGTATTGCAAAGCGGCAATGACACCCGCCCGCCCTGTAGGCAGCATGGGATTATGCTGAATATAGTCTTCAGCGATTAAGGTATTGGCTAATTCAAAGTCTCCTCCTCCGACGATATCGCGGTAAAAACTTAGTACGAGCTCTTTATTTGAAGATTGCATGAGAATAATGTTTAACAATGAAGATTGAGAGCTTAGTGGATAAGCCCTGAACTTGGAGGCTGCTAGGCAGCAGCTACTCGACGGAGATATTTGTTAAACACTGAGAATGATGTCAATCTAGGACTTCTAAAACATTTTCCCAAAAATATTGTGATTAGCATGAAGAGCGCAAAATTTCGTCATCCTAAAGTATTCTTCAAGCAATTTGTTTAGCTTTAGATTATAGCTTCCAAACTTTAATTATGAAACGTTTTTTCACACACTTATTGCTACCGAGCTTGGTGGTAACGCTAGGATTTGCTTTTCAACCCTTGGAGGTGCCTCCATTATTTGCTGAGGATGAGTTAATTGAAATCACCCTGAGTACAGATTTAGAGACCTACGCCAAAGATCGATACGGCACCCCAGAA
>CAZHOC010000879.1:0-3390 GCA_964534295.1 uncultured Bacteroidia bacterium
CAGTAAACATTTGGCTGTTTGTCTCTACTTGGATACCTGACCATCCTACGGCAATCAATAAGGCGATTGCGGCTGCTATGGCAGCGGGGAAAAGAAAGCGTTTAAAACTGATCGTCTTGGCTTCCTGAACCGACAATTGGGCCATCATCCGCTTGGGAAACTCTTCAAAGTAGTTTCCTGGAGTTTGGAAAAACTCGGTTGAGCGTTCCCCGAATGAGGGGCTCTCCTCCACAGAATCCCCCTCTTCTTCTGTCTTTAGCTTACCCATGATCTGCTCAAGCTGCTCCGGAAAATATCCCTCTGGGGTAGAAAAAGGATCTCCCCTGTCTTTGAGAAAACGGAGCAGTTCAGACTCATGCGCTTCATCGTGCTTCTTATCGCTGTTGTCCATCACTGCAATTAATTTCTATCCAATGACCAGTGCTTCAGTTGATCAATGGATCATCTTTGATATACTTTTCTATTTTTTTAACGGCATGATGATAACTTGCCTTTAGTGCGCCTACACTCAGTTCAAGCATCTCTGCCATTTCATCATACTTTAGCTCGTCAAAATAACGCATATTAAATACTAACCTTTGACGATCGGGGAGGCGTAATATTGCCTCCTGTAGCTTCATCTGAATTTCATCCCCTGCTATGTATGGACTCTGCTTCAGACTATGTCTTAGGTCGTTGTTAAGGTCCTCTACTGCTTCATGTTGCTGCTTTTTGCGCTTGTTGAGCAAACTAATCGCCTCATTAGTAGCGATACGATATAGCCAAGTCTTGAGGCTAGAATCTGCTCGAAAGTTGTCGATGTAGCGCCACGCCTTCAAAAAAGTGTTTTGCAGTACATCGTCTGCATCCGCATGCTCGATCACGATCCGCCTAATATGAAAGTATAGCGGCTTCTGATAATTGCGCACTATGCCTTCAAAGCCTTGATGTCGAGTAGCAGGATCTCGAACAAGAAGCAGGAGTTGTTTTTCTTCCGTAACGACCATGTACTATTTAGAATCTCTCGATCTCCAAAGGTTTAATCCAATTTGCAATTTTTTTTCTCTGATCAGTAAAGATGTATGAAAATCCGCTTTGCCGTCGATTTTCTGTTTATGAGGGATGTAATCCTGAATGGAGGTTCAATGTAAAAAACTATCGTTTGAAATATATTTTGCATGGAATTAATAGCCGAAAGATCCACCCTAGGGATTATTTATGAAAGGTGCCGGAAATATATTGCGATTTGTACGTCCTTTTCTCAAAGGCTTACCCATCATAATTGTCTGTTTGTTGGTGGGGGCAGGCTTAGGCTATCGTTATCTCTATTATGCCATCCCGACCTACATGACCGTAGGTACCCTTCAGATCAACGATAAGGAAAGTGGTGCTTCTGCCTTTCTCGAAAACTTCGAGGCCTTTTCCATGACCGGCCTAATCCTTACAGAAGTAGAAGTTCTAAAGTCAAAGTATTTGATGCTCAAGACGCTGCGAAAGCTTGATGTGAGCACAGGCTATTTTAAATATCAGCGGGGTAAAGCACGGAATCTTTATGGTAAAAATCCTTTTCGAGTTGAAGCAGCGATTAAAGACTCTAGCTGGTACAATAAACACATTCAGTTTACCCTCAATGAAGACTTAGAAAGCTTTGAGCTTTTCTATTTGGTGGGAGAAGAAACCCAATATCAGCAAGCGAGTATTGGGGATAGTATTGAACTAGAAGGATTGAAATTCAGACTTTTAGCAGAAGATGCTTATGGGGCAGAATTGAGCCCCGGTCATTATGGTTTTACCGTCTATGATGATGCCAAGCTGCTTTCTCTCTTTGCCAATCATAATCTGAAGGTTGTCCTCCTAGACAAGGAAATTTCTATCGTCAAACTCGCCTACACTCACGAGGTGCCAGAGCTTGCGGCCGATCTGGTCAATACATTGGCAGAAACCTATATAGAGGACTTTATTGACAATAAAACTGAATCTGCTGGCAAGGTGCTCACTTTTATCAATCGTCAAGTGGATACGGTAGAGCAAGTCTTGAAAGAAGCAGAGTCTCGTTTAGCGAACTATAAAGCCAACACCCAAGTAGTAGATATGAAGCTTGAAGCAGACGCAAAGCTCAAGCGTATCACCGACTTGGAAGTTAGAAAGCTCAATTTAGGGCTGCAACGAACAGAACTCGAAAATCTTCTGCAGTATATCACTGGAGATACCTTAGACCCTAACATGACTCCTAATTATGAGTCAGTCCAAGATGCAGCCTTTACAGATGCTTTGAAGCAGCTCTCAGATATTAGTAGTGATAGAAGAGACCTCCTACAAAAGTATACGGTCAAGCATCCGGAGGTATTAAAACTGGATCAAGAAATCGCCCGCATTCGTAAGATTCTGGTTCGAAGTGTACAGAATACCCTTGCAACGGTAAGAGCCAAGGCGTTAGATATTGAACATGAACTGGGCGAAGCGGATTCTGATTTTCGCAAGCTCCCAGAGATTGAAAAGAGAATCGTTACGCTACAGCGGCAAAAATTTACCAACGAGCAAGTATTGTCCTTCCTCCTTGAGAAAAAAGCCGAAGCTTCGATTGGCGCGGCCTCAAATATCTCCTTTCACAAAGTGCTAGAATATGCACCAGTGCCCAAAATGGCACTCAGCCCCCAGAAATCTTTGATCATGGGCGTGGCAACTTTGGTAGGCGCGATGTTTGGGATGTTGATTGTATTCTTGATTCATTACCTAAGGGCCGGCATAGCGGATGTAAAAGATGTGCAGGACAATTTTGACCTGCCGGTAATCGGTACGGTTCGTAAAATCCCTGAAGATGGTGCTGCGGTAACTCAAGATTTTATTAACCTCACCACCAATCTACTGCTCGCTAAAGATGCCAAAACGATCTGTGTCTCAGCCTGTGCTTCCTCCCAAGGCAAAGACATCTTGGCCTTTAATCTCGCTAAAGCCTTTGCGGCCATCGGCCATAAGACTTTGCTGGTTGACCTAGACCTATACGAGGCGACGCTGCATCATTACCTAGGAGTATCCAATGAGGAGGGAATGTGTAAGCTAGTCCGAGAGAGATTAGACTATAATAATTTCAGACTAGATAGCAGTATTAAGGATTTAGATTTTCTCCCTGCGGGAACGCTCAACGAAGGTATTCCTACGGGCATTATTCTTAATCCCTACTTAGGAGAGCTGCACGAAATATTTCAAGAGCGATATGACCGTATCATTTATCATCTGCCACCTCTACAGACGGTGATGGATGCCATCCCGATTATGAGGCGCTCTGAGCTAAATCTTTTATCCGTTAGGGCCGGTCGTACTCGCTTTCCGCAATTAAAAAAGGCGGAGAGTCTTTTGCGCTCCTTCGAAATCGTCGATACCTACATCGGCTTTATAATCAGCGAAAATCAA
>CAZHOC010000880.1:0-3370 GCA_964534295.1 uncultured Bacteroidia bacterium
CTGACCACCAGTCTTGTCCATTGACTTGGATGGCTTTTAATTGATCTGATTCAATCTTGAAATCGGTCAGCTTGGTATCAAAATGAATCTCCCCCCCTGCTTCTAAAATCGCTTCCCGCATGTTTTGGATGATCCGGGGTAGTTTATTGGTACCAATATGAGGATGGGCATCTATCAAGATTTCCTTGGTAGCCCCAAATTGAACCAATACCTCCAATACTCTTTGAGTATCTCCTCTTTTGGTGGATCGGGTGTAGAGTTTTCCGTCGGAAAAGGTACCTGCCCCTCCTTCACCAAAACAATAATTAGACTCTGGATTTACGATTCCTTCCTTGGTCAATTTGGCCAAGTCTCTCCTGCGATCACGCACGGCTTTGCCGCGTTCGATGACAATCGGCTTCAAGCCCTGTTTGATCAGATGCAATGCCGCAAACAATCCGGCTGGCCCTAGTCCTACAATATGTACGGGAGCTTTAGCAGAGACATCTTGTAAGGGAAACTGACTCTCAGGGATCTCTGCAAATTTTTCATCCACCCATAGCCTCAATCGCAGTACGTAAGTGGGCTTCTTTTTTCTGGCATCAATGGAGCGTTTGAGCAATTGAATATGCTGAATACGATTTTCTGCGATCTTCAATTTACGCGCGGCCTGACGACGGATAAAAGTATCGTCATTTACGAATTTAGGAGGGATTTGAAGCTGGATTTCCTGCGGCATGGCGCAATTTCGGATAATTTCTACGAATGCGCTAATCAAAAGGGTCTGCTAGATGTTTAGCAGACCCTTTTTGAGGATTTAGATAATGATTGGGGACGATCGTTTTGCGATGCAAGTAAAGAAAGGAGATTTCTCGTCGCTGTGTTCGCTTGAAATGAAATCGGGGCAGGTTTAGCGACAAGGCACTGCCTTGTCGCGTGCTAGGGATAATCGTTCTGCGCAGCAGGCCACCCTCCACAAACTATCAAGCTAAGGCTACAGTTGTCTCTCTTTGAGCGAGATCATCCAAACCCTTCAATATCTTGGGCATAGCCACAAATCTGAAGCTCAGATAAAGCATGGGAGCCAAGATGCTATACTTAGGGGTAAGTTCGACTTCCATATAAGCTTCCGTTTGGTTTGCGGCTATTCGCCGAACGCCTAGAGTCGCTTTTGCCGATTTCATAGGCATGGAAGTTTCGTAGATATCCACCGTATAATGTGAGTCTGGCTGCCAATCGATTACTCGCTCTTTAATGACATTGCCGTCGTTGAAATTGCACTGCCGAGTAGCGCCTAGCTCTCCAGAAGAAGCTCCTTCTACATAATGAGAACTGTCGAGCATAGGGTGGAAGCGCTGTATATTGGAGTAGTCAGCTAAATAGGCCCATAGCGTCGCCGCCGGAGCATTGATTTTTCTGTTTACTTGAATTTTCATAATCAAAAAATAGTATCCAGCAGAGCAGGACAATTTGCCCCGATCTGCTGGATGAAATTGGAAATCTAGTTGGAAGAAATTTGACGTTTTACCTGCTTGAAGTTGTCTTTATTGACATTCTCACCGGTATTGACGTGATGCTCAATTGCGATGGCATAGTCAGCAATCAAGCTCTTGAAGTTGCTTTTCATCATACCACCCATCATAGCAGGTACGGTGCGGTAGGTCATATCGAATACAAAGCGGCATGAATTGTCATCGATCGGCTCTACGCGATAGATGGCGAAAGTATACTCAGGATCCACAGGGAATTTACCGGCTTGAAACACCTGATTTTTGAAGGTGTAATTGGCTGGATCATAATTCACTTGCTTTTCCTTTAGAAACTTGGTGCCACTTTCATTGAAGTTACAAACGCGCTCTGCGCCTTCTCCAGCTTGTAAGCTACCATTGATATAATCGGAGCTGATAATCTTAGGATGAGAATTGGCGATAGCACCATAATCCTCTCCCACTACTGCCCATACCTTAGCCGCAGGCGCATTGATGACATGAGATACGGTAAACTTCTGAACCTTTTCTTGCGCTTGTAAAAAACCAAAGCCTAAAATGGTAAGGCTAAACAAAATGCTGATTTTGAGAAATGATTTCATCTTAAATTAGTTTTAAGGGTGTTGTTTATTGAGTACCCTACAAAGATGAATCAGTCCTTAATGAGAAGTTTTGCCGATTAGTTCAAGATCTTGTCAATTTAGTCCAAACGATAATTTGAGGGAGAAATCTGGTAAAATTGCTGAAAAGACTTAGAGAAATGAGCCAAATCGACAAACCCACATTCATAGGCTACCTCCGAGATTCGGAGCTCGGTAGCCTTGAGCAGCTTGGCTGCTTTTTCAAGTTTACGCTGCTTGATATACTTAGCCGGAGATTGGTCATAATGTTTAACAAACTCTCTTTTAAAGCTAGAAAGGCTAAGGCCAGCTAAGTGAGCCAATTCTTCTAGGCCTAAATTGTTGTATAGGTTCGCTTCGATGATTTCTTTGAAGTCGAGCTCTGCCGGGGCAAATAGTCCGGCGATTAGCATCCTAATCGTTTCAGCATTGTCCGTTTTGGCCAGCAGGAGGATCAATTCTTTGAGTTTTAACTTAATCAACTCATCACTCAGTAAGCTTGGGTTTTCAAAGTAAAACTGCAGTCCTTCCACATAATTCTTCATCAAATCGCCGCCAAAAATCTCTGGTTGTTTAAGCGGTTTGACATTTTTAACTTCTAGCAAAAAATCTGGAAACTCTTTATCATAAATCAGTTTTAGGATTTCTGGATACAAATGAATCGCCACCGCCTCGCAGGTTTCTCCTTCTACCGAATCCAGATATTCATTGAAGTAATTACCGCATTGCAGCAGGATCCCTTCATTTGCTTCCCCCCAAACTGTACCCGTAGGCGTAATTGCGCCCCCACGACCGGAGACGATATAATAAAAGCAGGCCTCATTGGGCATTTCCACGGGTAAGCGAAAGGGAGGCTGGAGCACTGCCTTCTCAAAAATCTTCTTGCCTTGAAAATCAAATTGTTGATGCGCCTGAATCATAATTGTACAATTTAGATAATATTAGCATACTACAGATTCAGCCTTTACTACAATCGCCAAAACCTGAGACGATGAATAAATACGCAGCACTGCTATTGATGTTACTCAGTCTGAGCTTGGGGTGTCAATCTCCCCAACAATCAAGCAATCCCAACCCGCCTAATATCCTCATTGCTATCGCCGACGATGTTTCTTTTCCTCATATGGGTGCTTACGGCTGTAGTTGGATCAAGACGCCTCACTTTGATCGAGTGGCTAGGGAGGGTTTACTGTTCCAGAACGCTTATACCCCTAACGCCAAATGTGCGCCTTCTCGTTCCATCATCCTGACTTGCTACTTCTATCAAATACAAATAGACATCAG
>CAZHOC010000881.1:0-3367 GCA_964534295.1 uncultured Bacteroidia bacterium
TCCGACGAGCAGATTGTCCGCCCGGCCTGCGGCCTGATAGGTGTAGGTGCCTTCGCCGAGATTATTGAGTTCAAGGAAGTATTGTCCCTGACCACTTTCGCTCAGATAGTAATCTGTCGAATTGCCATCAGGGCCCTTAAGACTCAGTTTGATGTCTACTCCCGATAGCGGATTATAACTATCGTCATAGGCTTGGCCTTTGAAGAGCACAGGCTCACGACCCGTAAATATCCGCTTGGAAGGCGCGACTTTAAACTTGCGTTTGTCATCCGATACCATCAACCATTTGATCGTATTGAACAGCCAGGCATCGAAGTATTCAAAGTCGTTGTACTCTAGATAAGCGTGAGCGCGCATCCGCCAAAAGTTCTCTCCGAGGAAGACCATGTTTTTGCGTCCTAGATAATTCTGTAGGGCAAAGACCGGATAGTCGAGCGGGATATTTTTGATCTTAGCGGTAGCAAATACCTCAGCCGTAGCCTTAGCTTCCCAATTCGACATATTGCGGTAGAGTGGGGGAGTGGTATTGGCCCAACCGATCCAATCATCGGCAAAAGTAAAGGTCGAATGATCCCGAAACTTATTGGAGAAATTAGCGATAATCTCCTCAGATTTAGGGCTAAAGCCTTTGGGAGTTAGCGCCATATATTCATGCAGTGGGACCATGGCTTTGAGGTCCGCAAACATGCCCACAAAGTGAATGACAGGCTTTTTATTGCTTTTGATCTGTTCTACGATCTTCTCTACGACTGCACTCTGCTGAGGCGTTGCAGGGAAGTTGTGAAGGATGAACAAATCAAAATCCTGAAGATTGTAGTTGTTTGGATTGTTGTAGTAATCATTTCCTGAACGCAGGATGAATTTCTCCAGCTCATAACTCTCGTCCTTGGCAAATGCCTGCTCCAAGGCACCAACATCTGGATGTGGAGAGCCAGCAAAGAGCGCGATTTTGACCCGCGTTTCCAATACGTTGATATAGAGGCTACGACTATTATTACGATAGGAGATTTCCCCATCCAAACGGCTAACCGTAACTTGATAGCGCTGGAGACCTACCTCACCCGGCTTTAGCAGAAAACTAACTTCGCCCTGCTGCTTATTGCGGCCCAAAGTGATGTTTTGGGTCTGTAGAACCTTGCTCTTATTACGGATAGTAACTTTTAGAGGGGCTTGGTCAAATCCATTGCTTGCCACCTTGACCCTGATGGGCATCTCGTTATTGAGGTAGGCAATTTCATTAAATAATACCTCCTTGATCTGGATATCCTTTTGTTCGGTAGTATCTCCTAGGAGAACGCTAAAAACGGGTTGCTTGATCCCATCCAAGGCATAGAGCGGATTGATCCCCGCCGTAGTGATCCCATCGCTGAGCAAGACGATTGCCCCTAAGTTTTGGTTTTGATACCGTCTTTGGATGTTTTTGAGCGCGTTCCCGTGGCTTCAAAATCGAGAGAATCTACGTTTTCTAGAGGTTCAAGCGTTCGCGAGAAGCGATAAGCATCTACGGTATACTCCTCTTCGGAGAACGCCCCCAAAAAGCTTTGCAAAGCCTGGGGATACTCTTCTCGAACATAATTTGAATCTTTCTGTACCACTAAGCTCTCCGAATCATCCTGCAAAACAGCAATGATGGGAGCAAATTGAATACGGTTGAGGCTGTTGAGCAGAGGCTCTAGCAACAAAAGGCCGAGCACGCTCAGCACGATGAAGCGAAAAATGCTTAATACAATGCGTGGAGCGCGTGGCAAAAGATCCTTGGTACGCTGATACATCAGCCAAGTGAGCCCTCCTGCCAAAGGCAGGATGAGTAACAAATACCAAAGGGAGTAAGTGAACGAAAGATTCATAGATAATTTATGCCATCACCATACCGCCGTCTACATTAAAGACTTGGCCGGTGATGTAAGTAGACTTATCAGAGCCCAAAAAGACACACAGATCAGCCACATCTTCTACTTCGCCAGCGCGCTGTAGTGGGATGTTTTTGAGCCATACTTCTAATTCTTTTTCGGGGAGTTCCGCCGTCATCTCAGTACGGATAAAGCCCGGAGCTACTACATTGGCGCGAATTCCGCGAGAACCAATTTCACGTGCCACAGACTTCGTAAAACCAATAATGCCTGCCTTAGAAGCTGCATAGTTCGCCTGACCAGCGTTGCCTTGTAGGCCAACTACTGAACTGATGTTGATAAACGAGCCTTTACGAGCTTTGAGCATATTGCGTAAAACCGCTTTGGTAGTAAAGAAACAGCTATTGAGGTTGGTCTGAATGACCTGAGACCACTGCTCCTCACTCATCCGCAGCAGCAAAGTATCCTTGGTTATACCTGCGTTGTTGATGACTACGTCTAATTTACCGAAGCGTTCGTATATGGTTTTGACTAGATCTTGCGTTTGTTCAAAATTAGCAGCATCGACTTGATAACCAGCAGCATCTACGCCTAGGGCCTTTAACTCAGCTTCTAAGCTTTCTGCATGCTGCACAGAAGAGCGGTAAGTAAAAGCAACAGCTGCGCCTTCTTCTGCATATTTAAGTGCGATAGCACGACCAATACCACGGGTAGCGCCGGTGATCAGTGCGGTTTTTCCTTCAAGTAGTTTCATGTCTAGGGATCAGTTAGTAATGAGTAGAAAGTCTAGAGTAGAGAGACCATTGAATTTTAGGTCTTTGTACTGCTCACTTCCATCTGTCTACTAATGTTAAAAGCTTCCCATCCGGGAAATGGCCCCAAATATACTACTTAGATTGAAGATTATCCGTGCCAGGATTAAAGAAGAAAGGCGAAGGCCTTTTTTGTGCCAGACAATAGGGATAAATAGAAAACAGAGATCGATAATCCCTTGTGTCAGGATCTTCAATCTCTGCTTTAGCTATTTATTTTCCGCTTTCCGCTTCGCGGAACGCTCAGAATCGTTAAGGTCCAGCTAACTTGCTGTACTTATTTATATCGAATCAGTTCTTTCTTTTGTCTATCGCTCTATCGCTCTATCGCGCGCATGATCTTCTCATAGATCGGATCTACGAAAAAGAGGAAGCCAGTACCTAAGCCAGCAAATAAAGGCAGCGGGTGGTTAGTGGTAGCGGTAATACCTAAGCCGATAAACATACTAAAGAGAAAAAATGCCCAACCGTACTTGTTTTTGCGGGCTTTCTTTTCTGGACGATAGCGCTCGCGCATACGCATCTGCTCGATAGCATCTTCTTCCTGATAATCATCAATGCGGAGGTCGTCTAGGTATTGCTCTTCACTTTTGTCGCGAATCCGATGCTCACGTACTTCGAAGGGGTCGTCGTTGTATTTAAAAGACATAGAGGGGTATTCAATGTGATATTTGCTATTTAAAGATAGGAATTAAAGTGATAAGG
>CAZHOC010000882.1:0-3365 GCA_964534295.1 uncultured Bacteroidia bacterium
ATCTACTGCAAAATTCGTTTAAAAATTATTTACGTGATCCCCAGAAGAAAGTAAAATATGCTGAAGGATAGAAGCTTCGATTGCTTTGAGTCGGCACCAATACTACTCTTCTGGTAAATATTTCACCAGCAAACCCAACCTCTACACCTGCCACATTGCGGCGAAATGTTCCGAATTCGAAGGAGACACCTGTCCGTGCATTTAGGCCAGGTGTAATCTTAGACTCACCCAGTCCCTGAAACAGCTTTCCACTACCTTGGATTTGGGCAGGGTTTAAGTGCCTCCTGGGATCATATACTTGGCTTTGCCCATCAGTGAGTATATAGTAAGGAGCAATGATTCCAATACTTGGACCGGCAGCAATACCTAAATTAATTTGCACTCCTTGTTGAGGAGCCTTTTTGTACATGATGCGATCAAAGCCGTACTGGCCTCTGATCGTGTAGAGGAAGTTTTGTTTTCCAAATGTGAAGCTTGTACCTGTTTGTCTGGCGACGTATCGCTGTTCCTTAGGATGCTTTACATTCAAAATTTCTACGCCGATAGTGCGGAAAAGATTGTCTTTCCAGTGACGTGAGAATTTAAGCATACCTCCAGCGATCAGTCCCCCGTTAGTATTTTTGTTTATACCCCAGGTGAACTCTCTATTGTAGTCGTACTCTTCTTCTTCAAACTGTGCTTTTGTCAGCAAAGGCACTAGAAGGAAAATCGCAATCAGCTTGATATTCAACCTTACTCTGAAAATATTTGTAATCATACAACGCTTACGTAAAACTAATGGTTTACCCATGCATATAAAATCAGAATATTCCGGTCAACTTAGGACTACCGCAACGCATTTAGCTTCCAGTAATTCTATCATCACAGATGCACCTACAGATAATCACGGAAAGGGCGAAGCTTTTTCGCCAACTGACCTGGTTGCTGCAGCACTTACTTCTTGTATGATGACCATCATGGGTATAGTCGCCGAAAAGAGAAATGTAGATCTTTCCGGACTGTCTGCAAACACAACAAAGATCATGCAAAATACCCCAAGGAAAATCGCGGAAGTAAAGATAGAATTTGACTGGGCCGATTGCCAAGCCAGCGACGAGGATAAGAAAATACTAAAAGAAAGAGCGCTTACTTGTCCTGTGGCTCTTACGTTAAAAGAGGACGTGCTCCAGAATGTGACTTTTAATTTTTAGAAGTCAGCGCCTCCTTTTCCAACACTTTACGCACCTCTTCGTAACTAATCGAAAAGTGCGAGGAGTCAAAAATGCACTCTCCATCTTTTATAAGTAATAGCTGTCGAGATTCGTGACGAATATTGAACATCTCCGAGATTTCATTTGACACTGAGCGAAATTGGATGAGGTTCACGTAGTACGCGTCTATTCCGATTTCAGCCGGATCCCATCTTCTTTCGATCCGATCTAATGCTGCGGCGCTAATAGAGCACCTTGTGCTGTGCTTGAATATAACCAGAGGCTTTTCGAATGACTTTGCTTTCGCCTCTGCCAATTCCTCTGTGTTTTCGATTTTTATCCAGTTCATTTACCTAGTTATTCCAAATGTGTCGCTCCTTGCGATCGAATTTGGGTTTTTTGTACTTCTCTCTAACCCCTTTTGGGACTTCAGAGTTCCGGTTTGCACTTGCCCAGAATACTGACCAGTGATGATAGAAGTCGCGCCAGAACTCACTAGCTATCTGTTGTTCCTTATGATACCGGAAGCTAGGATGCATATTTCTACCACTGGGGAGTCTTAATTTATAGGGCCCTATGTAATTGGTCATCACCAGCGATACTTCGTAGTAGTTTGACTTGAATACCCTGTACGGCCCTAAGTAAGTCCACGTTCTTCTTTGCGGGTTTATTCGCTCTAACATTTTTTGTAACCTAAGGTTGAATGTCATTGTTCGGGTCGTTGCTACCCTAATTTTATATTTCTGGAGATAAAAAGGTGATGGTCCTGAAAAGTAGGGCATGAGAGGGTAATCACGCTTTGTAAATGGTTTCGGTCCGGAGAAAACTGCAGGCAGTGGATTGTCTTTTTTAGTAAAGGGCTTTGGGCCCGAATAAATCGTATAACGATGGTATTTTTTCCCCACAAAAGGGGAAGGCCCTGAAAAAATAGGGGGAAGCGGGTTATCTCTTTTGGTAAAAGGCTTAGGCCCTGAGTAAATAGTAAAGGAAGCGTAATTTTTCCCGGCAAAAGGCGATGGTCCAGAGAAAAACGGTCTTCTTGGATAATCTTTTTTGGTGAAGGGTTTAGGACCCGAGAAGGCATTTAAAGGCTTTAGTTGCCATGAGGGCCACTTGACAGGTCTTGAATAAGCAGGCTCGTAGGCAATTTGTCGTCCGCCAAATGGGCTACCAGTGGAAAACCTTGCGGTTGGCTGTCTTCTACCGAGTCTAAACGGTGATCCACTTGATAAATTCGGTTGAATAGTTCGACCTGTCGATGTACGACCAAATGAATAAGCTTCGGACAGCGGTGGAAGGTTTGGGGCTGGCTTACGAGGGAAAAGGCGAAATAAAAAAAACTTTCTTGGTTCAGCTTTGGAAGTCTTGAGCCTCTGATCCGTATCCTCTAGCAGCTGAGCATTACTTTTCACGCTCAATAGAATGATAGGCAACAGAAGCACAACAATTTTCAAAAACTTCATACCAGAACCCAAAGGTTTAAAATAATCGACTCAATCTCAACAGATTCAACTAGATAACGGTCGATTTAATAGTTAAGTAGTGCTTCGACCTGCTCTTTCAACCGACTTTTTGCCAGAAAATTGTCCTCGAGTGCTTTTGTAAACGGCACAGGAGTATCCAGGCTGCCTACTCTTATCACTGGGGCATCCAGATTATGGAAGCAGTTTTCACCTATCCAACTAGCGATTTCGGCCCCAATTCCTCCGGTTAGACAATCTTCATGTAATACAAGTGCTCTGCCTGTTTTAGCCACGGATTCAGCTACTGATTCGGAATCCCAGGGCATCAATGTTCTGAGATCTATCAGTTCGATATCGAGATTTTCTTCCGTTATTAATTCTGAGGCCCAATGTACTCCCAAACCATAGGTGATGATTGTAGCACGATTCCCTCCAATTACGGTTTTAGTTTTGCCGATTTCCGTCGTGAAATACCCATCATGAACCTGAGCGCTATTTGAGCGGTACAAGTACTTGTGCTCAAAGAAAAGATAAGGGTTTGGATCTTCTATTGCCGCACACAATAGCCCTTTCGCTTCTTGTGGGTTTGATGGATATACTATTTTCAATCCAGGTGTATGAAAGAACCAAGCCTCATTGCTTTGAGAATGAAAAGGTCCCGCGCCTACTCCGGCACCTGTCGGCATCCGAACTACAACATCCGCATTTTGAC